>NZ_LWFI01001022.1:0-28446 GCF_001635735.1 Oleiphilus sp. HI0067 | reverse complement strand
AATTTGAGAGACGTCCCATATTCTTATCATATTTAGTTCGTGGTCAAGTACCAATACGCAGCTAACAAGGAAGTTGATGATCCTTTGCATGCCAAAATGTTGCCGGGTTCGTGATATTTAGCGCTTCAATTCGGCTTGCGAGTTGTTCTGCAGCTTGATCGGGAGTGACATTACCTATATCGCCAATCATATTCGTTCCGACTAAACCGGGATGCAATATTGCAACCGCAATGTTTTTGTCAGCGAGGTCATGAGCAATCGAAACTGCAGCGGCGTTCAAAGCGCATTTAGACATGCGGTAGCCATATCTTCCACCGCTAGTGTTATCTTCAATAGACCCCATACGGCTGGTGATAAAAGCTATTTTTCCACCATCGGTCATATTGCGCTGAAGAGCTTCTGTAACGCGAAGAGGGCCCAGTGTATTCACCTCAAATTGGTACCGAATAGTTTCGTAGTTTAAGTTTGCGATCTTTTCATCACGCAAGATGCCAGCATTGTTGATCAGAAGGTGGATCTTGGTGTCACCTAATGATTGTTTTAAAGCTGCGATTGAAGAGGGGAGGGTAATGTCGATGTCTTGAACGATTTTGACATCAAGGGCGCTTAGCGCAGGTGAGGGCGTTCGACAGACCGCGATCACGGCCCACCCTAGAGAAACATAGTGTTTGCATAGCGACAGACAAATACCGCGATTGGCACCTGTTACAACGACGACTTGATTCATACTTTACTCAGTAAATTTTCTTTGTTTGATTTTATTGCAAAACTTAGGCTAAACCAGCCAACAATAAAAACTTTGCTACGCTTGCAGCACAATTAATGGCGAAGGATTTGGAGTCATGAGTGTGTTTATTAGCGTTTTGGGTATTCTAGTTTTACTAGGGATTGGCTTTCTTTTGTCTACTAATCGCGGTGCGGTAAATCCTAGAACTGTTTTTGGAGCGCTTGCGATCCAGATAGTCTTGGGAGCATTGGTCTTATATGTGCCGATTGGTCGAGAAATATTAAATACCATTACAGCTGGAGTTGCTCACGTCATTAATTATGCGAATGAAGGGATTGGCTTTTTGTTTGGAGGTCTGGTTAGCGACAAAATGTTTGAAGTCTTTGGTGGAGGCGGATTTGTCTTTGCATTTCGTGTATTGCCGATTGTCGTGTTCTTCTCATCATTAGTTGCTGTGCTGTATTACCTTGGAGTAATGCAGAAAGTGATTCAGTTTTTAGGTGGTGGCTTACGCGAGGTATTAGGGACTAGTAAAACAGAATCTTTATCTGCGACTGCAAATATTTTTGTGAGCCAAACTGAAGCCCCGCTTGTTGTTAAACCTTATATAGCCGGGATGACGCGATCAGAGTTGTTTGCGGTGATGGTCGGCGGCTTAGCCTCGATTGCAGGCTCGGTGATGGTAGGGTATGCCTCGATGGGCGTCGAGTTAAAGTACCTCATTGCGGCAAGCTTCATGGCTGCTCCGGGTGGTTTGTTGATGGCGAAGTTAATTGTGCCAGAAACTGAAACCCCTGAGGAAAATGTGGATGTTGTTGAAGAAGGAAATGATGCCCCAGCCAATGCCATTGATGCCGCTGCAA
The DNA here is from genome assembly GCF_001635735.1 of Oleiphilus sp. HI0067. Taxonomy (NCBI): domain Bacteria; kingdom Pseudomonadati; phylum Pseudomonadota; class Gammaproteobacteria; order Oceanospirillales; family Oleiphilaceae; genus Oleiphilus; species Oleiphilus sp. HI0067. Next base: position 26,856 of record NZ_LWFI01001022.1, on the reverse strand, counting down.
CGGGCGCTTCAAATGGTTTAAAACTCGCTGTGAATATCGGAGCAATGCTGATTGCATTCATCAGCTTGATCGCTTTGTTTAATGGCCTTGTTGGCGGAATAGGAGGCTGGTTCGGATACGGACATTTAACCATTCAAGAAATTCTAGGTTGGGTGTTTGCGCCGATTGCTTGGTTAATTGGAGTGCCGAGCGTCGATATTCAGGCCGTTGGTTCGTTAATTGGTCAAAAACTGATTCTTAATGAATTTGTCGCATATAGCCAATTTTTACCGCATCAAGAGACCATGCAGCCTATTTCGCAAGCGATCACAATATTTGCTTTATGTGGGTTTGCTAATTTTGCCTCAATCGCTGTGCTGCTTGGTGGTTTGGGAATTTTGGCGCCATCTCGTCGTCAAGAAGTCGCGCAATTAGGTATTCGAGCTGTGGCGGCGGCTACCTTGGCAAACTTGATGAGCGCGACCATTGCTGGTTTATTTATCGGGCTTAGTTTGGCTTAGTGATTTTATAAAGGATAAGTGATGAGCGACTCAAGGCCTTTACTGGTTGGTGTAGCAGGCGCTTCTGCCTCAGGAAAAAGTTTGTTAGCGAAAAACTTGAAAGAGAGTTTTCCTAGCGAGTATATACAAGTGATTTCTGAAGACAATTACTATCGCGACCAGTCACATATGAGTATGCAAGAGCGCGAGCAAATCAACTATGACCACCCTAATGCGATTGAACATGATTTATTAAAAGAGCATGTCGCGCAGCTTCGAGAGGGCTTATCGGTTGAAGTGCCTTGTTATGATTTTTCTCAACACACCAGAAGTGCCGATTCGATAGTAATTGAACCCACACCAATTGTTGTAGTGGAAGGAATTTTATTGTTCACGCACACCGACCTCTGTGAGGTGCTAGATCTTAAATTTTTTGTCGATACGCCATTAGATATTTGTTTGTTGAGGCGTATTCAACGAGACACTATTGAGCGAGGTCGATCCGTAGAGTCGGTCATTCACCAGTACAAAAAGACGGTTCGCCCGGGCTATGTGAACTTTATTGCACCAACCAAACAGCAAGCTGACGTCATTATCCCTCGTGGAGGTAAAAACTCAGTCGCGATTGATCTTATTCAAACTAAGTTTAGAGTGCATTGCCGAAAACATTAGGTCTAACTAGTTTTATCCTTTGTTTTGGAAATGCAGTTTTAGATTTTGAAGTGTGTGAAAAGGCTGGTCGATCACGAAAGCATTGGAGAGCCAGGCGGGGATTTTTCCTGTAGGGTTCGCTTCAGTTTCATAGCTGAGTTTTATTTTCTTATCACTGATTGTTTGTAGCTGCCAACGCCCAAAAAGCTCCGTTACTCGCACAAGCTTTTTATGCCTTGGTACCGTTTTTACATCGTCGAGCGCTTGTACATAGATGTCTGCAGATCGCTTTTGATGATCTCTTTCAATCTTTATATCTAGTACGTAATCTCTGTCATTCACGGGCCATGGCGCGCTAGTCACTTGGTAAACGACGTAATGGTCTGGGCTGTGTAGTGTCAGTAGTCGGCTTTCGCTGCAATCATGGAGCCAGTCTGTTGCAAGTGCGGGCTGACTTAAATAAGCCATGGCCTCATCGATGGATGTGTCGAGTTCGACTTCACCTTTAAACATTTTGAAATTCTCAAAACGCGAGTCGCGTGTATATATCTGAATACCTTCTTTGTCTTTTACTAGTTCCCATCCAAAACTAGGGCTAGCAAGTGCGAGTACTGATAAGAGCACGATCGCACAATGCGTAATGATATGTATAAAACGGACTTCTAAAATGTTGCGGGGCATACTAGGCACGGTAAGCGAATATCCTTATTTGCTTTAACGATGAGTGAATCAGCAAGTTTGCTTAGTATGCGTAGATCTTGCTCAGTAGTCTGTGACGTAGAGCGATGTGAGCGTCAAAAGATATGGGTGTCACAAGATGTAGGTGTCAGCCCCCGCTTATTTACCCTGAACGATGCTCCTAAGGTTTTTTAGTGTATTGAAAGGCTGGTCTACAACAAATGCATTCGCTAACTACGCAGGAATATCTCCAGCAGGGTCAGCAGAGGTTTCACAGATGATGTGCAGCAAAGTGGGTGTTTCTCGTGTCAGCGTCCGGCCTCCAATTAGCTCCGTCACGCGCACGCAGTCTTGGTCGGGCACATCAGGTTCCACAAGTGCTGAAAACCTAACGACGGCCTTGTTTGAGTTTGTTTGCGAAACCTTCATTTTCAGAACGAAGTTGCGATTTGTGATGGGCCAAGGCACGCTTGTCTCTTGATAGACAATAATCTCGTTTTCAGAGACTTGCTCAATTATCTGGTTCTTTATGTATTCGTGTAGCCAATCATCTATGCTCTCTAAATTTTTTATCACCATTAATACGTCAGATAGTTGGGCAGTAATGTGCTTTTCACCACGGAATGCTTTGAAGTCTGAGCCTTCGATTTCATTTGTGAAAATCTTGATTCCATCGTTGCTCTTCTCTAGCTCCCAAGCATGAATTGAGGATATTGAGAACAGTAGCCATGAGATAAGAGTAAGTATTTGCATTTTGAGCCTTTTATTTCGAACAAAAAAAGGGAGTCAAAAGACTCCCCAAGCTTGCCATCATATAAGCCTAGAACGTATATGAGATACCTAACATGTAAATAGATGGATCGATATCAACATCAACGCTTGCTTTGACTTTACCAGCGTTACTATCGGTAGTGATCTCAGCCTTGGTGTCGATGTCTATCCAGTAGTAAGAGCCATTCAAATCAATGCTGTCAGTCAATACATAATCAAAGCCGGCATGAATAGCGACGCCGGTGCTGTCTTCCAATTCAATTTTTGTATTGCTTACGCTTGTAATACCCTCCGGGCCACCTTCGGCTGCCGCAGCGAGTGTTTCGAAAGTTGCCGCGTTACATAATGCCGGTGTTACTTTCCTTCAAAGAACGCTGTGTAGTTTAGACTCATGCCAACATAGGGTTGGAATTTTGAGCCGCTGTTTATGAGGTGGTAATTCAATGTCACCGTTGGTGATAAGCGTTTTGTCGAAGCGATGTCGGCATTTATCGCAAGGCTAATGTCATGCTCAAAAGGTGTGACGCCAAGCACTTCAATGGCTAATGTGTCGCTAAACATATAGATTCCGCTTAAGCCTAGTTGGGTATCGCTATCTACATCTACATTGCCTATGCCAGTATTGCCAAATGCTGGCGTATCGATCCGATTAAGCCGCTAGACGCATCAGAAGATACTTTTGCAGCGCCGCCGCGAACAATAATGTCGCTTTCTTGATAGGCGAATGAATTTCCTGAAAAACCAAAGGATGCGGCTGCTAGGGAAAGAATACTTTTCTTGAACATAATCTTTCTCGATCTTTGTTGTAGATAAATTAATCCGTGAACTTGGAATCGAGTGTACAAACTTTCTGGTTGGTTTGACTTGATCTAGCTCAATTTGGCTCGCCATCACCAGTTGGTACATAGCAAAGTGCTCAGCTAGTTTACGTAGGTCAATTTAGACCAGAATTGCTATGTAGGCCGAAATAATCAGCTCAATTATCACTTTGGGAGTGGCTCTTTGATGTCGTGTTTCTTAAGCTTCTGCGCAACAATAAATAACTGAAAGCGAGTAGGCATTGAACGACGCACAAAAGGCTTTAGCGCAGTGGCGTGAACAAGGAAGATTTTTTGAATTTGAAGGGCATCAGGTGTTTTATCAGGATTCACAGGATGCCAATAAACCAGTTTTAGTAATGTTGCATGGCTTTCCAACATCGAGTTGGGACTGGCAAGAAATATGGCCAAGGTTAACGCAGTATTTTCGCGTGATTACCTTCGACTTCTTAGGATTTGGTTTTTCAGACAAACCTAACTTGCCGAAATATTCGATCATGATGCAGGCGAGTATTGCTGAAGCTCTCGTGAATGCGTGTGGTGTTGCGGAGTACCATTTACTTGCACATGATTATGGTAATACCGTTGCGCAGGAACTTTTGGCTCGCAATCAAGAGAATCCAGATGCCAAGATATTGTCTTGTGTATTCTTGAATGGCGGATTATTTCCAGAAGTACATCGCCCTTTATTAACGCAAAAATTGCTGCGTAGTCCGTTTGGGAAGTTTTTCGCTCGTATGGCGAGCCTTAGAAGTTTTGTCAGTAGCTTTAACACGATCTGTGCGGTGAAATTGCCTAAAGATTTATTGCAAGAACATTTCAACTTGTTAGCGCGTGAGAACGGTCGCCATTGCATGGTTAAGCTAGTGGGGTATATGGATGAGCGTGCGCTTCACCGAGAGCGCTGGGTTGGCAGTGTAGTCAATAGTGCAATTCCACTACGCTTTATCAATGGCGTTGAGGATCCTATTTCTGGCCTGCATATGGCGGCACGTTTTGAGGAACTTGTGCCAAATCCAGATGTGATCAAATTGAGTGGTATCGGGCATTACCCTCAGAACGAAGCTCCAGAGGATGTGCTGCGTGCAGCAATTTCGTTTTGGCAGAGTAATAATGTCATTGAATGACGGATCGAACACTGGTGTAATCGACGCTCAAATTTGAAAGGAGTGATATGTGTTTAAAACGCTACTAAGTTTTCGTGCCGGATTACTGATTGTGATTGCTTCTCTACTAAGCGCATGTGTTACGACTTATCAAGCTGCTGATGGTGGTCCTGCAGGTTTTAGAAATCTGCAAATCGATAAAATGAGCTATTACGTTGAATACACCGAGGCTGCGAGCGTTTCATGGGAGCAGATAGAACAATTTGCATTGAAGCGCTGTGCTGAAATTGCGAAAGAGCGTGGCTACTTGGTGTTTGATGCTGAGGTGTTGGACCGCAAGTCTGTGTTTCTCGAAAGTAGTGTTGATGAAATTCAAATCCACTCGATGGGTAATCTAGCCAACGAGCCTCCTGTTCATCATACCTATAAAGCCGGTGCTACGATCGAAGGGAAGCGTGTCACGTTCAAGCTTACGCTCATTGATGAGTAAGGCATGCAAATGTTTCGAGGGCTAATATGCCTGTTGTTTTGTTGGGGTATTAGTGGCTGTTCTTCTGATTCTGATTTGGAGCGAACTTCACTTCAATTTACATGTCTAGAGACACAAGAAAGTTGTTCGGTAAGTCTTTCTAACGCGAAGAACTCTGATCAATCCACGAAGCCAGAAGAGTTTGTTTTAAGGTTAATGCAGTCAGAATTGCCAGCCCTTAAACCTTTAGATTTTTATTTTTTCAGTTCTCATTCCTCTATTGATAAAGATTTTGTTGTGGAAAAGGCATGGATCGGAGGGCGAGACATGTTTATGGGAGAACATGATTTCACCATCACTATGCAGGACGAGGTCGCGCAGTTGCAGGGCATGATTCCGGTATGCGTGACGGGTGATAGTATGATCTGGCGTTTGCATATACAGGCTCTAGTAGGTGGGTCTGCCTATACTTTTTTTGCAGATTTTCATTCAAGGTCGGATTCACATAATTAGGAAATAACATGTCAAAAGCACAGGGTATTGTTTTTAGTTTGTCGCTGATTATTGTGGGTGTTTTGAGCTTTAAGTTGTATCAGCAAAGTGCGCAAAAAGAACCTGAGGATGTGAAGGCCGCTTATTTGACTGCTGGTGATTTTATGCTGGAAAGCGGGGGAGAAACTTTCTCCAGCAAGACACTTCGAGGCCAGCCTTACATTTTATATTTTGGTTTTACGTCTTGTCCGGATGTCTGTCCTCTGGGTTTGACCGTTATTAGAGATGCGCTTAACAGCTCTGATCAGTTAAATGATATTCCCGCTGTGTTTGTGAGTGTCGATCCGGAGCGAGATACGAGTGAAGTGTTAGGATCTTATGTGTCCTTTTTCCATCCAAATATCATTCCTGTTCGAGGCGATTTAGTGGCGACACAAGAGCTCGCTAAACGATATGGGACATATTTTATCAAAGCGCCTTTATCGACTGGTGCGAGTGACGACCCGACCCAGTACACGATTGATCATACTGCCTATTATTTCGTGGTTGATGGTCAGGGTAAGCTAGTTAGAGTATTAGAACATAACGCCAAACCTGAGGAATTATCTCAGGCTCTACTGAAGTTGCTTAGCTAAGCAACTTCAGTCTGCGGCAACGCCATGGTCTCAGTTTTGCAATTTATCAGCATGAGTGGTGCTTGATCTTCATTTCGAAGAAAACCTTCTATGTGGTAATCCTCGGTTCGCTCTTTCATAAGGCCTTGAGCGGAAGCGTCTAGGCTAAAGTTCGACCAATCGTAGTTTACGATGTCTTTGATGTTGTCGAGCCTAAGCGCTGAAATCCTACCTTCGTCATGTTCAACAAATAAGATAATCGGGCGGATGCTATTTTCTGCGCGCTCTTTTGCTTGTTGAATATGATTGTGGAATGTTTTGAGCGAGTTTTCGTTGATACGTTTGAGTAAAAGCGAGGCTTGATCAGATTGTTTGTTCATATGAGATAGTTGATCGAAGGCGCGATGCAATTCTTTAGCTGGTTCAGCAAGTGCGTTGATCACTTCCATGAGTTCTATATTTGAGTTTTTATAGGACTCTGCCCACTTAATAAACTCACTTGCTAGTTTTGGCATAATCGGACGCGCCACATGCTCTTCGTCATGTATGCTATTTTCGATCTGTTCAAACCATTGATTGTAGGCACTTTCGTATTCAACCAAACTGTCAATCAGAGATAGCATGCGAGCTTGATAGTCTTCAGCGCCGATCAACTTATTAAAGTCATACAATTCGACGGTTGAATTTTGATAGGTAATCACTTCGTGATTAAAGCTGTTGAGTTCGTCGAGTTGAATGTTGCGCTTCACATCTTTTTCGATATAGAGCACTTGCTGCAGTGGGATGGCGAATGCAGCGTCTTTTGTCGAAAAGGTAATTACTGACAACTTGCTGTCTTTAAACAACGCGTAGGCGCTTTCCTCACTCATAGCATCTCTCCCAGTCAACGGAACGTGGTTTTTAAGTGGAGCTAAGTATAGTCGAGGCTTTAGAAGTCTCCAGAAAACGCTAACTGGGTATTTTTTGTAGGTTTTTCACTTGGGAACATGGCCTTGTTTGGATGCTGTATCTGCCATAAACCGCTGACTGTGGCGATGGATATTCCTTGTTCCCCCAATCTTGGGAGTGCCGATTTTAAGTGGGTGATCGTGACAGGGTAAGGGTGGCCAATCGCAATGGCAGCTCCTTTACGCTTTGCAATCTTTATTAATTTCTCAAACTGGCTTGCTACGTATTGCGGTGTTTGCTCGTGGTCTAAGAACACGTCACGCACTAGCGTTGGGATACCAAATTCGATTGCCGTTTTCGCCGCGACCGAATCCGCAGAGGTTTTACTATCCAAAAAATAATAAGGGTGCTGAGCTAAGGACTCCATGACCCATAACATAGATTGCTTGTTAGTAGTGAGAGCGCTACCAGTATGATTATTCATGCCTTTGATATAAGGAATACTTTCAAGACTTGAGTTAAGCGTGGTTTGCGTCAAGGTCTTATCCATATTGGCAGTTAATCCGCCTCGTCCGAGAGAAAACTTTCGAGTGTTCTCCATCGGCGCGTGCAGCATGATCTCTTTGCCTTGGCTGTAGCCGCGAATAGCTAAAGTCTTCGTATACTGACGGTGTGGTAAAAATGCGAGCGTGAGCGGGTAGGGAAGATCCGTAAGCGTTTTACCGCGTTCAAGGTGATGACCTAGATCGTCGATGACAATTGCAATGGTTGCTTGAGGGACAGATTCGGCTTGCGCAAGGAGGCTGAGACTTAGTCCTAGTGCGATGAATGAGATTTGTCTGAGAGTGTTAAGCATATCTTCATAACAAAGCCCAAGCGGAGCTTGGGCTTTTATTAGCGGTAACTCGAATTTAGATATCTATTTTTAGGATATCAATGGCTTTCAACAGACTGAGTGCTTCTTGTAACTGGAAGTCTTTTTCGAGACGTTCTTTCATATTGCTATCATCACCGTTTTCTTCATCTTGAGTTCCAGCGTTATCGGAATCGTTACCGTTGCTCAAGTGGCCTTCTAAGTCGGCTTCACGGTAGAAGTCAGGCTTTTGCTCATCGCCTAATTTGGCGCGATTTACGACAATGTCTGGCACGATGCCTTGTGCTTGGATAGATCTTCCGTTTGGCGTGAAGTAGCGAGCTGTTGTTAGTTTTAATGCATGATCTTCGTCTAACTGCAGTACATTTTGAACAGAGCCTTTACCGAAGCTTTGAGTTCCCATGATCACTGCACGTTTATGATCTTGGAGCGCGCCAGCTAAAATTTCTGAAGCAGATGCTGAACCGGTATCAATCAGCACGATAATAGGTAGTCCATTTAGTGCATCCCCTTCGGTGGCACTAAAGCTAAGGTCCGCAATTTCAGAGCGACCCTTTGTATAGACAATAAGGCCTTCTTCTAATAGCTCATCAGCAATTTGTACCGCCGCCTGCAATACACCACCGGGGTTGTTTCGAAGGTCGATGATTAGGCCGCTTAGCTCAGGATTTTCTTCTTTGAGTTTCTCGAGACGATTTGCGAATTGATCGCCTGAATTGGCTTGGAATTGCGCAATGCGCAAGTAGCCATATTTTTCATCAAGAATGAGAGAACGAACACTTGGCGTCTTGATTTCAGCGCGCGTTAGCGTCATTTCGATAGGCTCTCGCGTGCCCGAACGTACTAATTTAATTTTGATTTTTGTGCCGACTTCGCCACGCATCTTTTCAACAGCTTGGCTGAGGCTCATGCCTTTGACTGGCTTGTCGTCTAGTTCAATGATCAAGTCGCCAGCTTCAATTCCACCAAGATGAGCAGGTGTTTCGTCGATGGGAGCGATAACTTTGACGAAGCCATTCTCCATACCTACTTCAATTCCTAATCCACCAAAAGAGCCAGAAGTGTTTTGCTTCAGGTCGTCGTATGCGACAGGCTCTAGATAAGAAGAGTGTGGGTCTAGACCGTTTAGCATTCCCCGAATGGCGTGCTTGATGAGCGTCTGGTCATCAATTTCCTCGACATAAGCAGCTTTGATCTTTCCGAATACGTCAGCGAATTTTCTGAGATCATTCAGTGGGAGCGGGTCTGGTTGAGCATTCTCAGAATTGTCGTCTTTAGCAACAGCTTCAGAGGGGGTTCCAGATTCAGTGTTCGTTGTATTTTCAGGACTAGAGGTATCGTCTGCGAATGATACAGCGCTGTATGCTGTAATCGTGATTATTAAAGCTCTGAGTAAATTCAAATTCATTCCTGACTTCCTGATGTTATTTGCTTAGCCACTTACGTGGATCTTGCGGCTTACCGTTCTTTCGTATTTCGAAGTATAAACTAGGGCGCTCTCGACCACCGCTATTGCCTGCATGCGCGATAACTTCGCCTGGGTTAACCCAGTCACCTACGCTTCGATGCAAGCTCTTATTGTTTCCATAAAGGCTTAGATAGTTATCGCCGTGATCTAAAATAATGAGCAGGCCGAAGCCTCTTAACCAGTCTGAGAATACGACACGTCCGTAATGGACGGATTTTACTCCAGCATCTTCTTTTGCTTGAATTCGTATGCCATTAGATCGTAACTTACCTTGTGCTAGGCGAGTCCCAAAACGCTCTAGGACTCTACCACGGCTTGGCCAAGGAAGTTTAGATTTTTGCTTGATAAACGGTGTCGAAGCCTCAGGAAGTTTTAGTTCTGATATGCTTTTCTCAACTTGAGCAAGTAGTTCTTCGAGTTGTTTTTGACTTTCTTTGAGTGAAGTAAGTTCACCTGACTTAGTTTTGATTTCTTTATTCAGTTGCGAAAGCGTGACTTTTCTTCGGTTTGTCTGGTCTTTGAGCTCGGCTAACTGCTTTTCAAGTGTTTTTCGGTTCGCACTCAGTTGTGTTTGTTTGCGAAGCACTAAGGCTTGGTTTTCTTCTAAAGCTTGGACGTCTTTTTCATATTGATTGATTGTTGCGCTGCGAGCATCTTGCAGATAATCAAAGTAAGCGAGAAATCGCGCAGAGCTTTGAGGGTCATCTTGGTCGAGTAGGGCTTTCAACTTTGGTTGTCGCCCCTCTAAATAGAGCGCTTGCAACTCTTCGATAATAAAACCTTGTTGCGCTTTTATATTTTGTTTTTGTTTTTTGATATCTATTATAAGTGCGTCTAGTTCTTTTAATAAGCTATTGATTTCTTTTTTGTTTTTGCTGATTTTCAGGTTTGTACGAGAAATTGTTTTTTCTTGTTCTTTGAGCTGCTGAATGAGCGATGACTTATTCTTGTTTGCTTTGTTCAGCCAATTGGTGATCGTGGATATGTTTGATTTCAGCTGCTCGAGTTTTTCTTCAGATTCTTCTTGAGATGCTGCTGATGCACTGAAAGATAAAGCAGTTAGGCAAAGTGTCATGGCGAGAAACACTGCGATAAGCATGTTATGCCGGCAGGATTCAGATAAAAGAGCAACCACTATTGTATTTCTCGCCTTTTATATCCAAGTAATAACAAGATGCGTAACAATAAAACGCATCTTGTTATCGTGTGGTTTTTATTTGATTAGACTTGATCCTGTCATTTCATCAGGAATTTCGAGATCCATCAACTCTAACAGTGTTGGGGCAACATCGCTTAGCTTACCGCCTTCTTTTAGCGAAAGCGCGCGATCACCCAAATAAACAAGAGGTACTGGTGTTGTAGTGTGCGAGGTATGGGCTTGACCAGAAGACGGATCAGTCATTTGCTCTGCATTACCATGATCTGCCGTTACTAAGGCTTGGCCATTCACTTCTGCAAGCGCGGCGCTAACTTTACTTAGACAGGTATCGAGGCACTCTGCTGCTTTGACTGCTGCATTGTATTTGCCAGTATGGCCGACCATGTCCCCGTTAGCGTAATTACACACAACCAAATCGTATTCGCCAGACTTAATGGCAGCAACAAGTTTGTCTGTGACTTCTGGGGCGCTCATTTCAGGTTTTAGGTCATAGGTTGCTACATCGGGGCTTGCGATAAGCTCGCGTGTCTCTCCATCAAACAAGGCTTCGCGACCGCCACTAAAGAAGAATGTAACGTGGGCATACTTTTCCGTCTCGGCAATGCGAAGCTGAGTTTTTCCAAGCGTTTGCATGTATTCGCCCAAGCAATTAGGAAGGGCGCTCGGTGGGTAAGCGCATGAAGTTTTGATGTCAGCGGCATACTCGGTCAACATAACAAAGTCAGATAGACTAGGAATTGCTTTGCGCTCAAAGCCATCGAAATTTGGTTCGACAAATGCGCGAGTGATCTCTCGAGCTCGGTCTGCTCTAAAATTCATAAACAGCACGGCATCTTTGTCTTGGATTTGTACTTGCTCGTCATCTGGGGCTTGGATAACGGTAGCCGCGACGAATTCGTCATTCTCATCACGTGCATATGCTTCGTGTAGGCCCGCTACAGGGGAAGCACTTGTGTATTGTCCTTCCGTGAGGGTAAGCAGGTTGTATGCCGACTCAACTCGATCCCATCGGTTGTCGCGGTCCATTGCATAGTAGCGGCCGACGATGCTGGCAACGCGACCGATACCTTTTTCTCTGAGCAAGTTTTCTAATTTTTCTAATGAAGGTTCTGCGCTGCGTGGGGGCATGTCACGGCCATCAAGAAATGCATGAACATACACCTTCTTGGCTCCGCGGCGCTCAGCGAGCTCAACTGCCGCAATGATATGGTCTTCATGGCTATGAACCCCGCCTGGCGATAGCAAACCAAGTAAATGAACGGCTGCGTCTGCATTGACCGCTTTATCGATAGCGGTGCATAGTGCTTCATTCTCAAAGAACGCTTGATCTTCAATGTCTTTGGTAATACGCGTGAAGTTTTGGTAGACAATACGTCCTGCACCCAGATTCATATGGCCAACCTCGGAATTGCCCATCTGCCCGTCAGGTAATCCAACCGCCATGCCTGATGTGGCAATCAGAGTACTTGGTTTGGAGTTCCACATGTCATCCCAAAATGGAGTTTTAGCGTTTTGAATTGCGTTAAAATTGCTCTCCTCTCGGTAGCCCCAGCCATCAAGAATGATTAGTGCAGTGGTGCGTTTTGCCATAATGCTTCGGTCTCAAAGTTTAAGAGTTCAAAATTGGGCGCGATTTTACCGTTTCTTTTGCTTCTTGGCGACTTATTCCCGAGAGTCTCTGTCTCGTACTTGATGGCTTGTGTATAATGCGCGCCGAAATATTTAAAAGGGAAAGCTAATGGATCGTTTGTTTGAATTTATCGGTAACCACTGGGAGCTAGTCAGTATCTTCTTTGGTTTGCTGTTCGCGTTGTGGTGGACCGAAAAAGCAAAGGCTGGTCAGAGCTTAAGTCCGCTAGCCGTTACACAACTTTTGAATAAAGATGAAGCGGTTATTGTTGATGTTCGTGACAAGAAAGACTTTAACGAAGGGCGTATTACCGGATCTATCCATGTGCCATTCACAAGTTTTAAAGACCGCACCAGCGAGCTAGAAACTTACAAAGACAAGCAAATTATTATTGCTGATAAAATGGGGCAACATTCGGGAGCTGCCGGGAAGCTTTTAAGAGCTGCGGGTTTTGAAAATGTGGCTCGATTACAGGGTGGCATTGCTGAGTGGAAAGCGAGCAACATGCCACTTGTTAAAAAGTAGTGTATCGCCGCACATATTAGATTTATGAGATTGCAGTGTTATGGCTAAAAACGTCGTTATTTACAGCTCAAATTATTGTCCATTTTGTGTGAGAGCCAAGTCTTTGTTAAAGAAGAAAGGCGTGTCATACAAGGAATTAGTGGTTGATGGTGATCCTTCTCTGCGTCAAGAAATGATGCGATTGAGTCGTCAGCACACTGTGCCACAAATATGGATTGGTAATACGCATGTGGGTGGGTGTGATGACCTGTATGCGCTAGAGCGAGCGGGTAAGCTCAATCCTCTGCTTACTTGATATGAAAAAATATGTGTTTAGGCCCGAAAAAGAGAGCTGTGCACTCGTTATCTAGCGATACAGTGCTTAGTATGCAGGTACTGAGCGATGCTCTATCTAAAAAGAATATAGATTTAAGGTAAAAAAGATGTCTGAAAACGAAACTCCAGTAGAAAATGCCGAACAAGAAGCAAATCAACAACCGCAAGCTGGTTTTGCGATGGAAAAAGTATATGTAAAAGATGCTTCTTTTGAGTCGCCAAACTCTCCAATTGTTTTCACTAAGGCATGGCAGCCAAAAGTAAAAATGGATCTGAATACCAAGCACACAGTGATCGAATCGGAAGTGCACGAGGTTGCAGTCACGATTACTTTGACTGTATCGGTTGAGGATATGACGGCGTATATTGTTGAAGTTCAACAAGCTGGTATTTTCAGAATCGTCGGTTTAGAAGGTGTTCAGTACCACCATGCAGTAGGTGCTGTATGCCCTAACTTGTTGTTCCCATATCTTCGCGAAAGTATTGATAATATCGTTGTTAAAGGTGGTTTCCAGCCAGTGATGTTAGCGCCGATCAATTTTGACGCGATGTTTGCGCAGGCAATGGCAAAGAAACAGCAGCAGGAGCAAGAAGCAGCAAGCGCTGAAGCAGCTGAATCAACAGTTCAGTAAGACTGCGTGACTGCAATCCATAAAAAACCGCTAAGCATTTATTGTTTAGCGGTTTTTTATGAGCGAAAAAATCTATGCAGATCTAACTTCCAGCCTGAAAGCTAAGCTGACGCCAGGCTTCATACACGACAATCGCAACTGAATTAGACAGGTTTAAGCTGCGACTTCCTTCCAACATTGGAATTCGAATACAAAAGTCCGTTCCTAGTCCCTCTCGAACATCACTAGGTAATCCACGAGTTTCAGGGCCAAACAAAAAGAAGTCGTTTTCTTGGTAAGAAATTTCCGTGTGTGGGCGACTTCCTTTTGTTGTCATGCCAAAGATTCTTGCACCAGCATGTTTAGCCTCGAATTCTTGATATGAGGCGTAGGTCAAGACATCCGCAAATTCGTGGTAATCTAACCCCGCACGACGCAATTTTTTCGTATCGAGATCGAAACCAAGTGGTTCTATGAGATGCAATCGGCAGCCTGTGTTGGCTGCCAACCGAATAACATTCCCTGTGTTTGGTGGAATTTCGGGCTCATATAAAACGATATTGAACATTAGTTGCGCTCAACCGCTAACGAAACACCCATGCCACCACCGATACACAATGTTGCTAAACCTTTGTTTGCGTCTTGTTTGATCATTTCATGGAGTAATGTGACAAGAACGCGACAACCTGATGCGCCGATAGGGTGGCCTAGAGCTATCGCTCCACCATTGACGTTAACCTTAGTTTCGTCCCATCCCATGCCTTGGTTGACGGACAAGGCTTGTACTGCAAATGCTTCGTTTGCTTCTATGAGATCAAGGTCGTTGATTGTCCAGCCTGCTTTCTCAAGGCAACGCTGACTGGCAGGAATTGGGCCTGTACCCATTATTTCAGGTTGTACTCCGGCATTAGCGTAAGCTTTTACTGTGGCTAAAACGGGTAGGTTTAGTTCTTTGGCTTTCTCTTCGCTACATACAATGACTGCCGCTGCGCCGTCATTGAGTGATGAGGCATTCGCAGCTGTGACGGTGCCATCTCTTTTAAATGCCGGACGCATTTTAGCGATGCTTTCTATTGTTGCACCTAGTCGAATGTTTTCGTCTTTATCAAATATGATAGGGTCGCCGCGGCGCTGAGGAATGCTAATGGCAATAATTTCATCACTAAATTTGCCATCTGCTTGTGCTTGTTCTGCTTTGTTCTGTGAGCCTAGAGCAAAGGCATCTTGCGCCTCTCGATCGATTTCATATTTTTCTGCAATGTTTTCCGCGGTAATGCCCATGTGATAATCGTTGAAAGCATCCCATAAGCCATCGGTAATCATCGTGTCGACCATATTCCAAGGCCCCATACGCTGTCCGTTGCGGCTATTTGGAAGTGCATGTGGAGCATTGCTCATGCTCTCTTGCCCGCCGGCGATAATAATGTCTGCGTCACCAAGCTGAATGGCTTGTACTGCCATTTGTACTGCCTTTAAACCGGATCCACACACCTTGTTAATGGTGAGCGCAGGTGTTTGCACTGATAATCCAGCCTTAATTGCTGTTTGTCTTGCTGGGTTTTGTCCGCAGCCGGCGGTGAGTACTTGTCCTAAAATTACTTCATCCACTTGATCGGTGTTAATGCCGGTCTTTTCTAGTAAACCAGAAACAACTTGTGTTCCAATCTCAACGGCACTCAAGGAAGAAAGAGAACCACCGAATGAAGCGATGGCGCTGCGCCCCGCCGCTACGATAACTGCATTTCGCATAACAAACTCCAGAATAAATGAATGGGCGGATTATAGATTCAGGGAATAGGGGCGTCTATATATCTGGCTTTTCAACGAGAGAAATTGCCTCAATACGTGCTTTTTCGATCATTCCTCCAAGCTCTTTTCCTTTATATCCTTGTTCGAGGAAGGGTTGGGGTTTGATTGATGTCGCTGCCGCCAACGCAGAACGAAAGTAGTCAGCTTGCGGATAGGCGATCGATTCAAATCCTGTTCGGCCGCGACTATCTGAAATACAAACTAGTAATAAATCTTCAAGTTGTTGAGGTTTTCTAAAAGCATCGCAAGCAGAGAGTACTTTGAGAATGGTGCTTGCTTTCAGTTCAAACGCTCTGTGGATATGGGTATGGTATTGGCTAGCAATGAGCGACAGTGATTCTGCGTAGCGATTAGTGCATAACTTTTTGCATAGTTGTTTGATCGGCTTGAGCCCTAGTTGTTCGTGCCCGTGATGCTTAGGCCATTGCTTTGAGTCGGTTTTTGCCTTCCCTAAATCATGCACTAGAGCAGCAAATCGTACATCTGTGGAGTGCGTCAGTTGAGCAGATGCTTGCAAGCTCATTAATGCGTGTATGCCGCAGTCTATTTCAGGATGATGTTTTGCTGGTTGAGGTATTCCGAATAAGGCATCAAGCTCAGGCATGACTATTTTCAGCGCATTGCATTGGCGCAAGACTTCAAAATATATGTGTGGGGAATCCTCAGCAAGTGCCCGCTGTGTTTCCTGCCATACGCGCTCGGGTGTGAGTGTCTCGAGTTCGCCGCTACCACTGATCTGAGACATTAAAGTGATAGTTTCAGGGGCTACAGAGAATCCTAGGGGATGGAAGCGCGCAGCAAATCGAGCGACGCGTAAAACGCGTAAAGGATCTTCGGAAAACGCAGAAGATACATGCCTCAATGTTTTTTTCTCGAGATCCTGCTGCCCATTATACGGATCGATGACATTGCCATAGGCATCTTCGGCCATAGCGTTAATCGTTAAGTCGCGTCTCTCTAGATCTTGCTCAAGCGTTACCTCAGGGCTGAAGTCGCAGATAAACCCTTTGTAGCCTTCACCGTGTTTACGTTCAGTACGGGCAAGTGCATATTCTTGTTTAGAGATAGGATGGATAAAAACAGGGAAGTCTGCGCCGACTTGCTGAAATCCCTGTTCCACCATTTGTTCTGGTGTTAAGCCGACAACCACCCAGTCTAGATCTTTGCTTTTAAGGTTGAGGAGGCGGTCTCGGACGGCTCCGCCTACGATGAAATAAGAGTCTGCAGGAAGCAGATTAGAATTTGAATGTGATGACATGTCGCTAGCTTAGCTAAAAGGCGTAGCCAAGACCAACTGTTCCGCCAATTTCTACTTCATTAATCATTGCGGCGGCTTCAATACTGAATCCATGTGGTTGATACAAAAAACCACCCGTTAGAATAGCTTTGTCTTTGGCGGCTTCAGATGTTTGTGCCATGTTGATGCGCATGCCCGCACGGAGGTGAAAGTCGTCTCTTAAAAAATATTCTCCACCGAAACTTAGAAAGCGGGTTAATCCTTCGAAGTCATAGACCTCGTTTTCTGAAAGATCGATATCCATAGTAAGCATGTAGTTTTGGCGGTAATGCGCCACGCCAAACTGATAGAGTGCTTGCACAGCACGAGCTGTGCCGGGATAAGGGCCTGTGCGGCTCGCATTTTCAGGTCTGTATGGTGTGAAATCGGTCGGGATCATGTTCATACCAACAAAAGAGAAAATCCATTCGCCGTCGAGTATCGGACCTGAAAGGCCTAGCTCTTCGCGCATAAAGGATTCGGTCATTAACATTGAGAACCCTAAATCAACATTCCATTCTAAGAAATCACGACTTACCTGTTTGTCTGGTGGGTTGCGTGGGTTATATGTGTTAATACTTTCCGCGCGATGTGAACCCCTTATTTCGACTAGCTTGGGCGTGAAGCCCCAAGATATTGGCATGTTGTAAGAAATTACATTTGTGGTGGCTACGGTAACACCGAACTCACTAATATCGACATAGGTGTTGTCGACGGTTGAACTGAGTCGCTCCTCAAGAGTCCCTAAAACAGAACCACCGCTATCGAGAGTGTCTATTAATTCCGCAAACTTGGCTTCATCCTTGTTAAGAATCGTCGTCATTTCACGTATATCACGGCGAGTATAAAAGTTAATCGTGACCGGACGAGTATCTACTAATAAATTGAAGACAGTCGTTTCATCTTTTCGATAGCCCTCTAAATTCATTTGACGAATGACGTCTCTAACTTCCGCTGCATCTGATGAGGTGGGGCCTGAAAGACGGTCATAGTCCTGAACAATATTGCTATCTTGGAAGTTATTTAAGGACTCCTCCCAATCGGTGTTATACAGTTCACGAGCACCCATTGATGCACTGAGATATAAGCGATCAGGTTTAGAGCCTCTGTTAAAAGCGATTAAAGCAGGGTTGTGAAGGGATGCGTTGAATTTAGTCGCTGCTGCAGCGCCAGTACCTCCCATCGCCATGGATCTTGGGTCAAGTAAGGTTCTATAGCCAGCAATTGTTTGAGCACTCATGCAGAGGCATATGAATGTTATTAGGCCTCTGAAACTGCTAGTTCGCATTATTGGTCACTTCCTACATTTTTAAATTCGCACAACCTAAGGATTGTAACGAATTGCAAGCGCTTGCAAAGGCATATACGTCACGAAACCGTACTCTTTTCTTCGATACTTAAATGCTCGAAGCGTTTGGATTTAAGCGGCAATCGTTTGCCAAAAAGCGCTGGCATAGAAATTGGTTAGTTCTCAACAAATAAATAATTTTGTCGTCTTGCTAGTAGGTAGTTCGGATGCGTAGGTTTACCTTGTCTCAATATGTTTTAGCTTTTTTGCTTACTCTACAGTCTGCCGTTTCTTTTGCGCAGTGGTTCGAGTCGACAGGAGAGGCTTCACTTTCTGACGTGAGCTATGTTGAGGCGCGAGAAGCGGCCAGACAAGATGCACTAGCTAAAGCGATGCGCGCCTTTATCGAACGCAAAGAGCACAATTCACTCGTGAATGGGCGAATAGAAGCGAGTAGTGATAGTTTGGCAAGCAAAATTCGAGTACTAGAAGAACGTATTAAGCACGAACACGTTGCAGGTGATTATCTTAGTATTCAGTATGCTGTTGATCTTGATGCCTCGTCAGAGTGTCTGAACTCTGATGCGGGCCGATTCAAAAAATCAGTGGCTGTACTTGGCTTTAATTTACAAGTCCCAGATCAGGCAAGTATTGGCCGGTTAAACGGTGTTGAGCAAGGCTTGTCTAGCGCGCTGTCTAGCGCCTTGTCTCAAGTAGATTCCTTGTCTGTGCTCCAGCAAGCTGATGTTGGCGCCTATCGCCCTATGATCAATGCACCGACTCAAGTTACAGAACAGCGCTTACTCAGTCATGCGATGCAAGAAGCGAAAAAACTTAATGTTCAGTTCGTAGTTTCTGGAGTGGTTCGTGATATGGGTTTAGTTAATCCAAAGGCTTATGAAACCTCGGTGTGGAGAAAAAGTATCAAGTTCTTTGCTCAAGCAGACGAGCGACGTCGATTCTCGGTTGATCTGTTTGTTCATGATGGATTGACGGGCGAGCTTGTATGGCGAGAAAACTTCGCGACGCAAGGAGATTGGTCTCCAGATTTATCTGATGAAATAGGCTTTGCTACACAAGCTTTTTGGAAAACATCATACGGATTGCATATCTCTAACTTACTCGAGTCAATGAGCTTCGCGTTAGATGAGCAGTTGCGTTGTCAGCCTTTTATGACACGCATTGCTCGTGTTGATGGAAAAACAATTCATTTTTCTTCTGGCGCAAGCGTAGGATTGCGACCAGGCGATAAGCTTAGTGTTTATCGAAGTTTCAATTTTTACGATGCCTTGCAGCAAAAGGGACTGGAGCTAACCAATACAAAAGCTGTATTGACGGTCTCTCAGGTTCATCCAAATTTTGCTAGTGGTAAGATTGGGCTAGATCCGGGCCGTTTGAATATTCAGCAAGATGACGTTCTGATTGTTTGGTAAGGACTAAAGCCAGCGTCCGAAGAGCAATAGTATTAGACTTCCCGCAACTCGTTTCCATAAAGGCTGTTTGGCAAGACTACTCAATGTTTGTTTGGTCGTGTACGAACAATCATGATGAAAATCATCGAGTAGTTGTTGTTTGGCTTCTTTGGTTTGAAGTATGTAGTCGACTTCGAGATCGTGCCGAAAGCTTCGATGATTCATATTGCTGGAACCAATACTCGCCCATTCATCAATCATGATTGTTTTGGCGTGAAGCATGACAGGCTGATATTCATAAATATGAGCCCCTGATTGCAAAAGGCTTTTGTAAAAGTACGCCGATACCCAAGGCATAAAAATAACGTCCGAATGTTCCGGCACAATAATTTGAACGTTTACGCCTCTTTGTGCTGCAGAAGTCAATGCTTTTAACAGCGCTGGTTCAGGCACAAAGTATGCGTTAGTGATAAAGATATGATGTTGCGCGTGATTGATCAGACGAAGTAATAAACGATGGTGATGTTTGCGCAGGATACGGTTGTAGTTGAGTAAGAAATTGGATTTTAGCGCAGTTTTAGTAATGATGCGTTTCACCTTCTGCTTTGAATAATTCCAACTCGCATCAAACGCTTGCTCAAGCGCACTTAGATTTCCCCCAGATATTTTTATAGCGGTATCGCGCCAATGAGCGCCACCATGCTCATTGTGTAAATGGTTGACGCTGATATTGATGCTGCCTATGAAAGCGAAGTGCTTATCGATGATGACCGTTTTGCGATGGTTTCGTTTGTTAATGGAGAGTAAAAGATATAAGAGTTTTCGTATGCCATGGGTCTTTATTACGGCGTAGCGCCATTGTTCTAGTTTCCATGGCAACGGGCGATGAATACGTACTTGCACACCGTGCTGAGTAAGATCATCCGCAATTGCTTTAAACTTGTCGTCAATGCCAATTCCATCGGTGAGTAAACGTACTGTCACGCCGCGCCCTGCAGCAGATTTCAGGATTTCGGCAACACGTAGTCCGAGAGTATTGTTCTCATAGATATAAACTTCCATGTCAATGCAGTACTTGGCGTCATTGATGCTATCTTTGAGCGCAAAAAAATAACTTTCTGCATCATTGAACAGTTGTTCTTGAGGAGGAGTATCAATAGAAGATCGTGAAGGGTGTTTTGAAGGCTTCGAAGAATGCGGAATTAGTGTCATCAAAGCCTCTTTTGCTGAATGGTTTAGCTGTTTTCTGCGGCTGCCTTCTTGATTAATTCAAGCATAGCACGTAAACCATTGCCTCGAGTTGGACTGATATGCCGCATTAAGTCTATTTTTTCAAATGCAGCTTCCACATCGAGATCAATAATTTCCTGCGGTGTTTTCGCATTCAAGGTAACGAGAACAATTGCAGCGAGACCTTTCACGATAATCGCGTCGCTATCGATCATTAAATAAAGCTTGTTCGTGTCTGCATCAAATTTATGAATTAGCCAAACTTGGCTTTGACAGCCATGAACGTAGTTATCTTCAGTTCGTTCAGACTCCGGGAATTCAGGAAGGGATTTTCCAAGATCGATGATGTAGCCATAGCGTTCTTCCCAATCATCTAGGAACTCAAAGGCATCATAGATATCTTCAATGGTGGTTTCGCTACCCAGAGGATTGGATTTAAAGCTTTCTAAAGAAGGCGAGGTCATGTTTGTTCCTTTAGCTTACAGCAGGCCGAGTTCCAGTTTCGCTTCGTCTGAAAGCATCTCATTGTTCCATGGTGGTTCAAAGACTAAATCTATCTCAACCTTAGCCACATTTGGCACACGTTCTACGTAAAATCGAACATCGTTTACGATGACAGGGCCCATGCCGCATCCAGGTGCAGTCAAGGTCATTGTAATATCTACATCAAATTTGTCTGCAATATCAGTGCTCTTTTTTACTTCGCAGCCATAGATCAGGCCAAGTTCGACAACGTTGACTGGAATTTCTGGGTCATATACCTGATGTAAAGCTGCCCATACTTGCTCTTCGCTAACAGATCCATCGGCAGGTGCTTCGACTTCTTCGTATTCAACGGTTTTGCCCAGTGCATCCGCATCCCTTCCTTCAATTCGAGCAAGATTACCATTCACTGATACGGTGAATGTTCCACCTAAAGATTGGGTAATGGTGACGAATGAGTCCTTTGGAATAACGATCTCTGTGCCTGCCGGAACAATACGAGCGTCTACATCTCGATTTGTTACGACGACTTCGCGTTCTGCCATGCCTACGCTTCCTCAGTCACTGAAAAACTTTCACCACAACCGCACTCGCCAGTCACATTTGGGTTTTTAAATTGAAACATGCTGTTTAGACCAACGGTTACGAAGTCGATTTCTGTACCATTAAGCACGGCTAGATCTTTTGCTGGGACAACAATGCTCACGCCTTGTTGTTGAAATTCCACATCACCATCTTTTGCTTCTTTTACCAGCTCAGTTTCATACATGAATCCAGAACAGCCGCTAGTCTGCAGATACAGGCGGAAAGATAGATCGCCTCCTGCTTTCGCTACTTCTTGTGCGATGTGCTGAGCAGCCTTTTCTGATACAGAAATAGACTGGCTTGGTTCGAACGTTGAAACAGTCATATAAATGTCTTCCTAGAGTATGCGTTCTTACGCGAACATGCGTTGTATTTTCGCGAGCGCAGCGAATAACTGATCGACTTCTTCGTGCGTGTTATAAAACGCGAATGATGCGCGAGCACAGCCCGGAAGTCCGAATTTTTCCATTAGAGGCATAGCACAGTGGTGGCCAGTACGAATGCCGATGCCTTGTTGATCAAGCAACATACCAATGTCGCTTGGATGTAATCCTTCAATTTTGAAAGACATAACCGGCACCTTGTTTTCAGCAGTACCAATCATCGACATGCCTGGAATGGTCTCGATTAGTTTTATCGCATGAGCCATTAAGGCGGCTTCATGCGCGTCTAGCGCTTCGCGATCGAGCGATTGAATGTAGTCAATGGCAGTGCCTAAGCCTACCGCTTCACCAATCGCTGGTGTGCCAGCTTCAAACTTATAGGGGAGTTGATTGTAGGTTGTACCCTCAAAACTAACGCGCTCTATCATCTCACCGCCACCTTGGTAAGGAGGCATCGCTTCTAGCAAGTCGCGCTTTCCATATAGAACACCAATACCTGTCGGGCCGAAAATTTTATGCGATGAAAATGCATAAAAATCGCAATCTAAATCCTGAACATCAACAGCAAAATGAGGTGTTGCTTGTGCACCATCTAAAACGGTTAATGCATTCACAGATTTTGCTTTGGCAATGATTTCATTTGCTGAATTAATGGTTCCAAGCACATTTGATACATGGGTAAAGCAAAGAAGCTTTGTGTTTGGATTCAAAAGCTCGTCGAGTTGATCAATGAGCAACTCACCATGCTCATTGATCTCCCAAACTTTAATGACCGCACCCGTACGTTCTGCCAACATTTGCCATGGAACGATATTCGCGTGATGCTCCATTCGTGTCACAATGATTTCGTCACCCGCTTCGATTTGGGGTGTTAGACCATGCGCGACCAGATTCATGGCCTCAGTCGTACCTTTGGTCCAAATAATCTGTTCGCGAGCTGGGGCGTTCAAATACGACTTAACTTTATCTCGAGCACCTTCAAAAGCTGCTGTTGCACGATCGCCTAGGGTATGCGCGCCGCGATGCACATTTGCATTATCTGAATGATAATACGCTGTCATTGCGTCGATCACTTGCTGCGGTTTTTGAGAGCTAGCTGCGCTATCGAGGTATACCAGTGGCTTACCGTTTACATCTTGGTTGAGAATAGGGAAGTCTGCGCGTGCCTTTAACGCGATCTCTTGTATCTCTTGTGCCGTCATTGCGCTCATTTAATTCGTTTTCCCGCCTAATCTTTAAAGCTAAGAAGTTCTGATAAAGTTTGCTCCCACTGTTCAGCAAGCGAAGCAATCGGAACTGCGCGTACCAATTCAAGAACAAATCCGAGCGTCAACATTTGACGCGCTTGCTCATCACTCAGACCGCGAGTTTTTAGGTAGTACACTTCTTTTTCATCTAGTTGGCCGATGGTTGCGCCGTGTGCACATTTAACATCGTCAGCGTAGATTTCTAACTCTGGTTTCGTATCGATTTCTGCAGAGTTCGATAACAACAAGTTGCGATTGTTCATTTCGCCCAGTGTTTTTTGGGCGTCTTTGTGAATATATATACGTCCATTAAACACAATGTGTGAATTGTCATCTGCAATACAACGATAGTTTTCTTCGCTGGTGCAGTTTGACGCAATGTGCTCAATTTCGGTGTGGTTGTCGTAGTGTTGTTTTTCCTTCGTGACGACCACGCCATTTAATTCACAATGCGAGCCTTTCTCTGTCATTAATACATGAAGGTCATGGCGTGCCATTGCTGACCCTAAGCAAAGAATATGGCTTTCAAAATTCGCATCACGTTTTAGAATTGCACGCGTGGTTCCGCCTATACGGAACGCACTGCCTAAAGGATTTTGACGCAAATAAGTAAGCTTTGCGTTGTCACCAATCAGCGCTGTTGTTTGGCTAGAGCAGAATGCTCCGTCTACATCAGCGATTGCATAG
Organism: Oleiphilus sp. HI0067; assembly: GCF_001635735.1. NCBI lineage: Bacteria > Pseudomonadati > Pseudomonadota > Gammaproteobacteria > Oceanospirillales > Oleiphilaceae > Oleiphilus > Oleiphilus sp. HI0067. The sequence continues at coordinate 2,908 of NZ_LWFI01001022.1, read as the reverse complement.
TTTTCAATGACTGTAGCTTGCGCACTTTGCTCCAGTTCGATATACACACGAGGTGTTGTAAGTCCCGCTTCATCTTGCACAAAGTTCAAAATGATCGGGCATTCAATCACGGCATTTTTAGCAATGCGAATGACTAGTCCATCATTGAAAAGAGCGGTATTGATTTGTTCAAGCTCTCCGCGCTCATATTCTGCAAGTTCAATGATTGCTGAGCAGTCTTCATCACTAAGTTTCGTAAAAGCTTGAAGAGTTAAGCCCGATTCTTCGATCTCGCTTAATGCCGCGGCGTCAATACCAGCAGCTGAGATGTCTATGTAGATAGCATTTTCGACAAATGCTGTGGTGCTTACTGTCTCAGAGTTGTTACTGAGAAGGCTTAGATCACCTAAACGCTTTGCAGAATACTTCCAATGCTCTGTTTTGCGCGTTGGCACAACAAGCGTAGATAGTTTCTCTTGTGCGTTTTTCTGTAATGTTTGAATTTGGCTTGGAAGAGCAGAGTTAAGCTGATGCGCTTCAACGACAGCCAAAGAGCTGAGTTGAGTCATCGCTTATGCCTCGCTTTCTGCGTTGTCTTCAAGACCTAACCAGCCGTAGCCTTTTTCTTCAAGCTCAAGTGCAAGCTCTTTGCCGCCTGATTTGATGATTTTACCGCCAGCCAAAACGTGAACATAATCTGGAACAATGTAATCAAGCAAGCGCTGGTAGTGCGTAACCATAACAACCGCTCGATCTGGAGAGCGAAGCGCGTTTACGCCATCAGCCACAACACGTAGTGCGTCGATATCTAGGCCTGAGTCAGTTTCATCAAGAATCGCTAGTGATGGCTTAAGCATCAGCATCTGCATGATCTCGTTACGCTTTTTCTCGCCGCCAGAGAAACCTTCGTTGACGCCACGTTTTAAGAAAGATGGGTCAAGATTTACCTGTTGGATCTTTGCTTTAGCTTGCTTCATGAATTCCGCTGCGTTGATCTCACCTTCGCCGCGATGTTGGCGAATGTTGTTGATCGCGGTGCGCAAGAACTGAAGGTTGCTGACGCCTGGAATTTCAACAGGGTATTGGAATGCTAGAAACACACCTTCACGCGCGCGGTCTTCAATCGACATGTCAAGGAGATCTTGGCCATTAAAAGTAACCGTGCCGCCGTTCACTTCATAAGCTTCGTTGCCTGCGAGTACCTGAGAAAGTGTACTTTTACCGCTCCCATTTGGGCCCATGATTGCGTGAACTTCGCCAGGCTTAACCTCAAGGTTCAAGCCTTTAAGGATTTGCTTTTCTTCAACTGATGCTTGTAAATCTTTAATGTCTAACATTCGTCTTTTCCATTCGTATGCGTCGCACAACTCGCCGCAAGATTTAATCTTTAATTAACCTACACTGCCTTCAAGGCTGACTTCTAATAGCTTGGTTGCCTCAACCGCGAATTCCATCGGAAGCTCTTTGAATACTTCCTTACAGAAACCGTTAACAATCATTGAAACGGCTTGCTCTGCATCAATGCCTCGTTGTTGGCAAAGGAACAGTTGGTCATCGCTGACTTTTGAGGTCGTCGCTTCGTGCTCGACGATCGCACTCTTATTTTTGTTTTCGATGTAAGGGAAGGTATGAGCGCCACACTTGTCGCCAATCAATAGAGAGTCACATTGCGTATAGTTTCTTGAACCTTCAGCGGTCGGCGCAATTTTGACTAAGCCGCGATAGCTGCTGTCACTTTTACCGGCAGAAATACCTTTCGAAATGATCGTACTCTTCGTGTTTTTACCAATATGGATCATCTTCGTGCCCGTATCGGCTTGCTGAGCGTTATTTGTTAGCGCAACAGAATAGAACTCACCAACACTGCCTTCGCCGCGTAATACACAGCTAGGGTATTTCCATGTGATGGCAGAGCCAGTTTCTACTTGCGTCCACGAAATTTTAGAGTTCTTGCCAATACATGCGCCGCGTTTGGTTACGAAGTTATAAATTCCACCTCGACCCTCTTCATCACCGGGATACCAGTTTTGAACCGTTGAATATTTGATTTCAGCGTCGTCCATTGCAACGAGTTCAACCACAGCTGCGTGAAGCTGGTTTTCATCACGCATTGGCGCGGTGCAGCCTTCAAGGTAGCTAACATGGCTACGTTCTTCAGCAATGATTAGTGTACGTTCGAACTGACCGGTTTTTGCTTCGTTAATTCGGAAGTAAGTCGATAGTTCTAGCGGACAGCGCACGCCTTTCGGGATGTAAACAAATGATCCGTCAGAAAATACAGCTGAGTTTAGTGCCGCGTAGTAGTTGTCTTTTTGAGGAACAACAGAACCCAGATACTTCTTGATGAGCTCAGGATGTTTATGAACCGCTTCTGAAATTGGGCAGAAAATAACGCCAGCTTCAGTTAGCTTGTCCTTGAATGTCGTGGTGACAGAAACACTATCAAATACAGCATCAACGGCAACACCAGCGAGTCGAGCGCGCTCGTGTAATGGAATGCCAAGCTTTTCATAGGTTTTCAAAAGCTCTGGATCAACTTCGTCGAGACTTTTCGGGCCATCATCTTTAGATTTTGGAGCAGAATAATAGGCAATGTCGTTGTAATCGATTTTAGGGAAGTTAACGTGAGCCCATTCTGGGTCTTCCATCTCTTGCCATACTTTATAAGCCTGAAGACGCCATTCAAGCATCCACTCCGGCTCATTTTTCTTGGCTGATAGGCGGCGGATAACGTCTTCGTTCAAACCAGGCTCAAAGGTCTCAGACTCGATTTCGGTGACGAAACCGTGCTCATATTCTCTTTTGATTAGCTCTTTAACTTCTTTGTCAGATTCAGACATTCTTGACAGTGCTCGTATTGCTAAATTGATTTCATGTAAGAAGCGGCTGTTTCAGCCACTTTTCGGGCGCGAGTATATAATAACCTACT
>NZ_LWFI01001021.1:0-1032 GCF_001635735.1 Oleiphilus sp. HI0067 | reverse complement strand
AACGCCATCCACCAAAATAAAATCGAATTTATATGCAGGGTTTTCGAGAGAGGGTAAATTAGGAAGCGCATCATTTATCCACTCAATATCAAGTGCATGAAAATGCGCCTTCGCAATATCAACGAACTCTTTTAAGGGCTCTACGGCAACCGCGTGATAACCGAGATTCGCAAACGCTGCTGCGTTCTGACCAACACCCGCTCCTACATCTAATACGCTTGCAGGAAGTGGTGGCAGAAGCTTGAAGAAATCACTGTTAATCTCTTCAAAAGATAAACCTAGGCTTACTGATGCAAAACGCTCGACTGCTTTTTCATACCCCGTTGTGCCGATAACCATTGGCGCTCCCACTTTTATATTAACCAAGCAAATGCTCAAAGTACGCTTAGGAGGCCGCTTGCACCTTCGCGATATACTTGAGCCAGCTTTCGACACTTTTTACCTGCGCGTGATCGCTCGGCATCTCGGCAAAGGCTTGTTTTGCTTTATCGAACTCGTGACGATTTACATAGGAAATCGCCAACATATACTGCAGATAATTATCGGAATGCTTCTTCAACCACGGCTTCAACAATACTTCTACCGCCGCCCACTCTTGCGATTCAAAATAGATCTGAACAAGCTTATTCACATACTTAACTTTCGGTGCGCGCTTAAGTAATTCTTCAAACACTAAAGCGGCTTGCTCATATTCTTTTGCTTCAGAAAACAAAGCTCCCTCTAGTTGAAGGTTAGTAACAGAGCTATCGAGGATTTTCTTGTTCCGCGCTTCTTGAATCGCAACAGCTGCTTTGTAAGGCATACCATCTTGATTCATCAACTGAGCCAACCGCTTATAATCTTTTTCATGCTGCTCAAGCCCATGCTGATGAGGCAAACGCGTACTATCCAAGGCACCTTTATGATCGCCCAGCTGCATATAGAAGCTTGCCAAACGACGCCATTCTTCTGCCTTATCACCATAATGATTCACTAAACGACGCTGCGCCTTAACCGCTTCTTTCCAATGCTCTTGATACACCTGCGCCGCTA
>NZ_LWFI01001020.1:0-2482 GCF_001635735.1 Oleiphilus sp. HI0067 | reverse complement strand
TGAGTTAGCTATGTCCGAGAACTGTGGTTGGCCAACTAGCATGTTCGGTGTAATGCCGGTTAGCTTCGTGATGAATGGAGGAAGCTCTCTTTGCGGGTTGATAAAACTTTGCCAGCGTTCAACGATGACACAATCATCAACAATTAATAGACCAATTTCGATGACTCGGTGCTGTTGAGGTTTGCCTCCTGTGGTTTCGCAATCAATGATCGCCATGCGCTTTGGAAAGCTTTCAGATAACTGCTGAACACTTTCAGTTGGAAAGAGGTCTGATTGCATTGTTTAAAACGGTTTATGACATTTGCAGAAGTTTTGGCATTACCCACCGGCATATTGCGAGTTGGCTGCCCCAATAGCCCTCGTGTTTTTCTAGCTTGTCGTCATAGCTTGCGCTTTTGCGATGATAAAACACATGCCCAACAGCGTCTGGCAGTGAAGATTTATCATCAAAGTTTTCTGCTGATATAAACGCTAAGCCTAATCCGGGGATTCCTTTCAAGAATCCTGCTACAGGCAAGTGACAGTGTTTGCAGGTTCCGCGCTGTAATGCCGGTGGTAGGCGATACGTCTTAAACTCTACATCTTGCTCATCTAGCGTTACGTGTTTTGATTTCACAACACACACATCTGAGTAATTTGATTTATACAGAGCTTGGCAAATTTCACAGTGACAAAAAAAGCGTACAGCAGGCGTTTTCTCTACAGTAAATTTGGTTTTTCCGCACGGACAGCTGCATTGATGACTCATAGTATTTGCTCTGTTTGTGGTTGGGTTAGTAGTTAGTAATCAAGTAGTTCAGTGAGTTGTATCTGCTCAGTTAAGATTTCTCTATCGCTAGGGGCAAGGCCTTTCCAGTGCTCTTTTACTTCGCGCCAGCTTCTCACTTGAAAGCTTTTAACAACTGATTTGAATGCGTAGCCTCGGAGTTTTCCTGTATAGATGTTTTCGCCTAAATCAAAACCTTGTTCATTAAATCTGTGTTTGCCATTTGCGACCGCGTCATTATGTGCGCGCTCATTTTGAACCATCAGCGCAGCATATGTTCCCATCAAAATATTCATCAGCGTTGACAATTTTTCGTTGAAAATTAGGTTCTCATTAACGTAATTACTAGTTTCCATGAATTGGCCTTCATCAATACGTTTTAGCCAAGCAAAAAGATTTGGTGCAATTTGTTTTATTTTGTCCGCGGCTTCCGGGTCGACAAGGTTCATTCCTAATTGACCATAGATGCTCGCATCGGTTAGGGAAAAGTGATCGCCGAAAATATAGTTTTGACGGCGAAATATTGCGTCTAACGCCTCTAATATAGCTTTCCAACTTTGTTCAAGTAGTTCGTGTGTTGGTGGGAAGTCTTCTTTTGTTGGCGGTGTTAGTGATGCGCGAACGCCTGCCTTGTATCCTTTCGGGGCGACGCTCATCAAATAAGGTAAACGCTTTACTTGGCGAGCTGGAAATGACCGAGATAAGAGCCAAGCGCCGCCGGGTGGTAATGCATTTTTAAACTCTGATGCGAGCAGTTTGCCCATTCTGTTGCTTTTTGTAGAGCCGACCCAGCGCATATGATGCACGAGATATAAGCCAAACTCGTTGAATGCTTCATCGATAAAATGGGTTAAGAAGTTAAATAAGGGGGGCGAAGGAATAATGTTACGTCCTTCGCCTTCTTGTTCCATGCGTCTGAGAATACTAGAGCTATCGTATTCAAAAAATCGTTTATCATGGCTGAAATAGGGGAGCAGAGGATATTCGTCTAGCTCTTTATCCATATCAGGATAACGACTAACTTCTTTTCGTCGCTTGGCCGCTTCTAGTCTTAAGATAATTCGAGCATTCTCAAAGTGAGTGCCCATCGCAGGCAGGCGTCGATAGGCGATACCTTTGTATTGCAATGCAGCTTCGAGCTTTAAGGTGTAAGGGCTAAGTCTAACTCCCCAAATTACCGCTTCAGACATCTAAACCCTACTTAGTTGAACTCCAACGACATTGTCGCCGTTAGCATAGGCACAGATTTGGCTCATTTGCGTGTAGCTGATTCCGCTTTGCTTGTGCCATTCATTAAACGTTGCTTGTATTAGTTTTAGTTCTCTCTGAGAGCTCGGTTCACTTTTAATATCAAGCCCAGCGCTTTGCAATGTTAATACAACATCTCGTGAGAGGATAAAGGTGTCGCGCCCCATCATGCGAAGAAAATATTGTCCTGTATTCCCGCCTAGTCGCGAACCACGCTTTTTAAGCAGCTGCATCAGGCCAACTTGATCATCGGATGGCCAATGCGCGATTAATGAAGCGATACCTTTGTCTGTAAATCGCAGGTCGTACAAGAAAGATACATTGTCGCGCAGCGCTTTGATTTTTTGGCCGCTGCGCACAACACGCGAATCATCAAGATAGGCTTCCCATTGCTCATCTGAAAGTAGGGCCAAGGTGTCGACTTTAAAACCAAAGAATGCTTCTTCAAACTCCGACCATTTGCGATCA
>NZ_LWFI01001019.1:0-1070 GCF_001635735.1 Oleiphilus sp. HI0067 | reverse complement strand
CCGTTTCGAAGAAAATGGCGCACTAATCAAATCACTCGCCAAACTTGAATCCTTAGATTGGGTTGATGGCGAAGAACTGCCAATGTGCGCAACACAGTTGGTTGGCAAAATGGAAGTACTTGTACCAATGGCAGGCTTGATTAACGTTGAAGCGGAGCTTGCGCGCTTGAAGAAAGAAGCAGGTAAAGCGGAAGGAGAAATCAAACGCTTACAAGGAAAACTTGGCAATGAAAAATTCGTCGCCAACGCGCCTGCTGACGTTGTAGAAAAAGAAAAAGAAAAGCTTGCTGCAGCCGAACAAAGCTTAGCGACGCTAAGCGAGCAAATGGAAAAAATCGCATCGATGTAATTCGATGCGGTTTACCTCGTTTTAGTAGATTCTGTCAGCACGATGATCGCAATTGTTGGTGCCGGTGCCATAGGTCAAATGTGGGCCTATAAACTGGGTGCGGACAACTGCGTTTTTCTCGATACCAGACCGAATGGAACCAGTAAAACGATCAACATTACTGTTCAAGATCAACAAGTTACCAATGAGCTAACTGTTCGCCAGCACAATCTACAGACACTCAAAGAAACTAAGCTCTACATCGAAGCAGTATTAATCTGCACCAAAAGTCATGCTGCTTGTTCAACAGCACATGCTCTGGACACTAATCTACTGAAAGCTATTCCTTTCGTTCTTTTCCAAAATGGGATGGGAAGCCAACATGAGATCGTTGAAGGGATTCAGCATCGCCCTATCTACGCAGCAAGTACTACTAGTGGCGCCAATATAGAGAAGCCAAATAGACTCGTTCTAGCTGGTGAAGGTACAACCCATTGCGGCCCTTTAAATAAGCACGCTTCACAACATGATGACTGGCCGTCATCACTAGCAAAAATAAGCTCTCACGCAGACTATAAGCACAATATTAAATCTACTTTGCAGCGTAAATTACTCATCAATTGCGGCATTAACGCGTTCACTGCGATCGAGAATTGTTCCAACGGCCAAATACGATCAACTCAAAGTTTCCAACAGTATTGGCCTTCACTGATTGACGAGTTGAGCGGACTTTCAAATATCT
>NZ_LWFI01001018.1:0-1455 GCF_001635735.1 Oleiphilus sp. HI0067 | reverse complement strand
TCGCTACGCTACACAAGCTGGACTACCTAGTTGTTGCCAATGGAGGTATTCGCACCCACCCAAACACAGGGAGAAAAAAACTAAACATAGACTCAATGCACCCTAACCTCTCGTATATCGATGTTGCATCCGGCGAGTTGATAGAACAAAGGTCTCTTTCTAGAAAACACCATCAGCTTAGTATTCGACATATCGACGTAAACAAGCAGGACGTCGTTGTATTTGGTTCTCAACAACAGGGAAGAATTCATACTCAGGGTTCTTGTATCGGGAAAACTCAATTAGGTGAAGAGTTAAGGCTAGCTACTCAACTGCCAGACAAACAAGCAAATACGAGCAATTATGTCGGAAGTATTCGATTTGAGAGTTCTGGTCGTTACTTTGCTGCAAGCGATCCAAGAGCAGGTCTGATATCGTTCTGGGACAGCGAAACAATGACCTTAGTCAATCAACTAAGATCACACGATGTTTGTGGAATTAGCCCCTCAAATCTTGCATTTGTTACCAGCAGCGGAGCAGGGAAAATAAATGGCTACAGTTTGAACCAAAGTACGGGCAAATTTGTAAAACAATGGAGTGAACTTATTCAAGACAAAGGGAGTCTTATTTCGTTCGATAATCATTTAAGTTAAGCTTTTTTTAGTATTTACAGCTAACGCTTCCGATTTATGGATTTAGACTATGCGCATACTCCTTACTCTATTGCTTACCGTATCTTATTCCTTGTCCGTTGCCTCTTCAGGTGATGAAAAGTTTGTACAAGAAACCGCGATAGATGTATACAAATCAGAGCATTGCGGCTGCTGTAACGGCTGGATAGATCATCTAGACAAAACCGGCTTTCAAACAAATCCCATTAACCACACTCAACTGAACGGCATCAAAGATAAGTTTGGTATACATCCAAAGCTACGATCATGTCATACCGGTGTAGCGGGCAACTACGTTTTCGAAGGCCACGTACCTCCTATTTCGATGAAACAATTTCTCGACAACCCTCCCCCTGGAGCACTTGGATTAAGCGTACCCGGAATGCCAATAGGTTCAGCTGGTATGGAAGATGGGGATCGATTTCAAGCGTATAAAGTATGGTTAATGAATAAAGACGGCACAGTCGAGGAATTCGCATCCATCAACAGCTATGAAGAACAGTTTTAAGTCTATACTCATTGGTCAATACATTTTCGGCGAACACTATGAATAATTTTGAACATCTAGGACCTCTTGCATTACTAGTTGGCACATGGATCGGCGACAAAGGCTCTGACACCTCCCCCGAGCCAGATGGAACTGAGAAAAACACTTACCGAGAAACCGTAACTTACACCCCCATCGGTGATGTTGATACTGCAGAAGAGCAAGAACTTATCGGTGTTTATTATCACTAAATATTTAATCGTATACGTGACAACACGCATCTTCATGACCAATGCGGCTATTGGATGTGGGACAAAG
>NZ_LWFI01001017.1:0-1765 GCF_001635735.1 Oleiphilus sp. HI0067 | reverse complement strand
TCGGCCACATTGGAAGGTAGCTAAACGCGTCTTCTTCATAGTTGATCGTAATAAAGTCTTGCTGAGCATTAATTAATACCCAAAGCTGTTTATGCTCTAATATTTGTTCGATGGTGTAATCGTAGCGATCTTCAGGTTCCATCGCGCTAAGTTGTTCGAGGCTTTGTTTAGTCATGTTTTTTCCAATTTTCCCAAGGCGAAGGGGATGGGGTGTTAAAAGTAGACAAATAAAGCTGTTCTACTTTAGTACGAGCCCATGGCGTGCGACGCAAGAATTTTAGCGATGATTTAATCGATGGATCTTTCTTGAAGCAATTGATACTGACGCGGCTCGCTAATCCATCCCAACCATAATGCTCATAAAGTTTTTCTACAATCGTAGCCAGCGTGATGCCATGAAGAGGATTGTTTGGTTGTTCCTGACTCATGTGAGTGTCGTTTTCCTTTTGTTGAATGCAAAACACTATAGTTAAAAACAGCCGGTTCGTTGAAATTGCCTAGATTTTAAGTGGCGTAGAGGTCTTGCGGCAAGTGATGCATGAAATCGCTTATGCAAGAGGGAATTAGCATAGTTAACTAAGTGCTTGTATTCCTTTAGCGTCTAAACAGCATTTCTTTAAGTAAAAGTGATCTAAACAAGTGAATCTGATTGCGACTATCTTTATGTACTGTAAGAACGGAGCCCAGCGGAGGAGCTAACTATGTTGCTTTCACATATGTTTGGATTGGCCACTCACCCTACTAGAGAGTGGCAAGAAATCAAAAAAGAGCATTCCATGCCGACAAGGATCTTTGTCGCGTACACCTGCATATTGGCCGCCATCGGGCCTCTGTGTGCTTATTATTCTACCACTGTAGTTGGTTGGACAATCGGTGATGGGGCCGTCACGAAGTTGACCGCAGACAGCGCATTCCTCTTGTGCGGGTTAACATATCTAACGATGCTGCTGGGAGTATTTTTTATTGGCTACATGATCGACTGGATGGCTCAGACCTACGGAGCTGAGCATGACGAGCAAGCTGCAAACGGAATTGCACTCATGGCATACGCATGCACGCCTCTGTTTTTAGGTGGTTTTTCGCTGTTATATCCTGTCTTTTGGGTCAACGCCTTAGTATTTGTATTTGCTGCCGCATGCGCAGGGGTTCTTCTACACAAGGGTCTTCCGATCGTGATGCGTATTTCAGAAGNTAGAGCGTTTTTCTTCGAAGGGGCGATTCTCGCAGTCGCGCTCGTTTATCTTGTCTCAACGCGTGTCGCAACGGTAATTATTTGGTCGTTGGGTATAGGGCCAGAATTTATTGGCGGATAATAGGTAGAGACTAAATCGAGCCGCAAATGCTCTCATGAGATTTGCGGTTTTTTTATACCTAAGATTCGTAGCCGGCATTGTTTTAAACAATATATTGTTGTTTGTTATTAAAAATGCCTATATATTGTGTTTTGCATTGGTTCACATCTACTAAATAGACACGTAAGAATGTCTCTGAATTAGTTGTGCTAAGAGAGAATCTGGTGAAAATCCAGAACTGACGCGCAGCGGTAATTGGGAACGAAAGCGACATAATGCGAAGCAAGATAGCTACACGCATTAGGCACTGGAACGTAAAATTCTGGGAAGTCGTCGCTGTAGGATAATCGTTAGATTTAACACACGCCCATAAGTCCGAAGACCTGCCAAAGCAACCCATTTATCACAAGATAAATGGGCTTTCATACCTTCGCGACTATAGGGTGATCGAAAGACAGCATTATTGGCAATGG
>NZ_LWFI01001016.1:0-1418 GCF_001635735.1 Oleiphilus sp. HI0067 | reverse complement strand
CAACATTCTTTATATAAATCTCTACATCGGGTTGCTGTGTCATCGTCGTGTATCCGTAGTGAAAAAGCGTTTTAGTCGTTGCCACAATATCATGACATATGCAGCGACAACGCCAAATATCGATAGGGCTGCTGCTATTAATGAAACTAGACCAATTAGTTCTTGTTGCACTGAATCTTCCATATAAAACTCAGCGTAGGTTAAGCCAGAGAGTGATATCAATAAGAGTGCGCTGAACACAAAGAATAGCTTAAATCTAGTTTCCATTTATATGATTCTTTGGTTTATAGCTTGCAACATATACATCGCAGCTTAATGAAAGCGATCTCAATTCTGCGGTGCGCTCGATCTCAGAGCGTTGCGCACGCCAAACATGTGGAGTCATTGTGATGAGGTCAAGAATGGCGTCTTTTGAGTTGAGCGTGAAGGTATAAGAAACGCGTTGGTCTTCGAGTAATTCAAAATCCTCGTTTGATATCGGTGTTTTCTCTACCCGCTTTTTAATTTTTACGTCTGGGTATAAGTGCTTCCGCAATTCAATGAGATGGTTTTGGCCTGCTGACACGTCAAGAAGCAGCCCATCATTCATAATGATGCGTCGTGCTTCCGACATACAGGGACGTGAAAACATATGTGTTACAAGGCTCTGACTATGATCTGAGACGGGCAATCGAAACGCATTGCCAACTAACCATGCTGCCTCTTTCACTCGTTTGGCAGCTGTGCGAATTGCTGGTATAGAAATATCTATACCAGTTAAGGCGCATTCAAGAGACATATCGCGTGCTAGAAAATTATGGAACTGTTGAGTGTAGTAGCCTTCACCGCAGGCTATGTCTGTGTACGTGATGGTAGGCACTTGGTGCGACTTCGCATGATGACTTATTTGACTAATACAAGCATCAACAATGGCTCGGTAATGGCCAAGCGCTAGAAACCGTTGACGAGCTTGTACCATCTCGATCGTATCGCCAGGGTTCTTGCTAGATTTATCTTGGTTGAGAAGTAGGTTGAAGTAACCTTGTTTAGCGCGATCAAAACAATGGTTTTGCTCACATCTCAAGGTGCGCTCCATGAGTTTGAGCGGCTTGCCGCACACAGGGCATTTGAGATGTGGCAATTGATCATTCATTGTCTTGGGCTAGTAAACTATGGCGCTAGCAACCGCGTCAGTATACCTTCATAGATATCTGACAAATCATTCAAATCCTGAACGCTTACGTGCTCGTTCACTTGGTGAATGGTCGCATTTAATGGGCCAAGCTCTAAGACCTGTGCACCTGTTGGCGCGATAAACCGGCCGTCTGATGTGCCTCCACTAGTGGATAGCTCGGTATCAATTCCTTTGACTTCTTTAATTGACGCAACGGCGGCCTCAACGAGTGGGCCTGCCTCAGTAAGAAATGGTCGTCCGCTCA
>NZ_LWFI01001015.1:0-276 GCF_001635735.1 Oleiphilus sp. HI0067 | reverse complement strand
GAATTATCCATGGGGGTGGGAGCGTGGTTATTTCAGGGGTAAGCACCAAACAACCATTGCGGACACGCCATTGGGAAAAATAGGTATGCTTGTTTGTTGGGATATCGCGCATACTAATTTATGGGAGGCGTATGACGGAGAGGTCGACTTTATTCTCGCTAGTATGTCGCCACCGATTACAACAGATCCTACTTATCATCTATCAGATGGTCAGACTCTATCTAATAGTGAGCTAGGGTTCATTCCTAGACTTATCGAAAAGATCTCTAGCGCAGC
>NZ_LWFI01001014.1:0-1275 GCF_001635735.1 Oleiphilus sp. HI0067 | reverse complement strand
ACGGAAAAGTTTAAGCGCGTTTTCGGCAAGGTCGCGGATGATTGAATCAACATCTCTGCCTACATAGCCCACTTCAGTAAATTTGGTCGCTTCAATCTTAACAAAAGGTGCGTCTGCGAGTTTAGCGAGTCGTCGAGCGATTTCTGTTTTACCAACGCCTGTCGGGCCAATCATTAGGATATTCTTTGGCGAAACTTCGTCGCGTAGATCCTCGTTTAGTTGCATTCGGCGCCAGCGATTACGAAGAGCGATAGCAACGGCACGTTTTGCGTCGTCTTGGCCAATAATGTGTTGGTTGAGTTCATGTACGATCTCGCGCGGGGTCATGTTCGCCATAGTGCTAGCCTTTTACTTCAGTTCTTCGATAGTGCGGTTGTCGTTGGTAAATACGCAAATGCTTGCTGCAATGTCTAAGCCTTTCTCAACAATATCGCGTGCACCGAGCTCGGTGTTATCAAGTAGGGCGCGCGCACTTGCTTGCGCGAAAGGACCGCCTGAGCCAATGGCGATTAGACTGTCTTCAGGTTCAATGACATCGCCGTTGCCCGTAATAATGAGTGACGAGTCTTTGTCGGCAACAGCAAGTAATGCTTCGAGTTTTCGAAGATCTCTGTCAGTTCGCCAATCTTTTGCTAATTCTACGGCCGCTCGAACGAGGTGCCCTTGATGTTTTTCTAGCTGAGCTTCAAAGCGTTCAAATAGCGTGAAAGCATCTGCAGTGCCTCCAGCAAAGCCCGCGATGACTTGTCCATTGTAGAGACGGCGCACTTTCTTCGCATTGCCTTTCATGATGGTGTTGCCAAGAGAGACTTGGCCATCGCCGCCTAGTGCAACTTCGCCTTCTCTGCGGACAGATAAGATAGTGGTCATCGTTGAGCTCCTACTCGATGAATTTTTTTGTCTCGAACGAATATGGATGCGGAACTCAGAAATTCAAGGTTTCTGCGCGTAAAATAATGCGTACGCGCACGATGATGACTATGAGTGTCCAGGCTTTAAAAGAAGGGGAGAGTTAAGCGAAGCGAACAAGCGCCACTTTGAGCTTACTTTTTGCTTTTCTTCACGAGCGGCTGAATATTGATCGCATAGAGTTTATCTAAGGCCGCATTCATCTCACTACGAGAAGCAAAGGGGCCAGTTTGAACTCGGAACCATGTGCTGCCTTGGTCGTTGCTGGTCGCTTTGATTGAAGCTTTAAGTCCCTGAAATGCGATCGTAGCTTTCTGGCGTTCTGCGTCTTTGCGTTGACGGAAGGAGCCAGTTTGAAGCATGTAC
>NZ_LWFI01001013.1:0-749 GCF_001635735.1 Oleiphilus sp. HI0067 | reverse complement strand
TCATTAGAAGATCGTCTAGTCGTATCATTGAATCATTGTTTTGTCAGCGTAAGCACGCCGAAAATCTTATCTTTATCTATATTCAAGCGCTCATTGCTGACAGGCTTAATTGTGTCGGCGGGGGTTGTTACCGTTTCTGAGGTGGCATAAGCATAGGCATCGCCGCTGCTAGTTCCACCATCGAAGGCATACAGTTCTGCGCTGTATTCGTTTATTCATGCGCCATTCACGCAAAGAGGGAGAGCTGACACGCCAACAAACCAATCAAGTGAAGGCGCTATCATGCTGATCAGACTAAGGCATGAAAACTCGGGCGTTGCCGAAAATTGCGTTGTGATGATGCCTGTACCGGTATTTAGATCAGGGCCATCAATATAACTGCCGGCTTTATCTACTTTGATCAACCACTCAACGCAGTTTTTTAACTTGTAATTTTGGCCTTTCTCCGCGACGAGTGTGATTGCTTCACTAGCCTTCTGTCCTTCTTGCCATGGAGTGATTTGAGGCAAATGTGTTGCGCCTACGAGCTTTGAGTAGTGTGCATCTGAGGGTGGATATTCAATCGGAAAAGTCTCTTCGCTCCATATGCTTTCGTACGTCACTTGATACTGAGCATGACCTTCGCAGGCCATATGCGTATCACTTTTTTGAAGGGCTGAGCATGCTGACAGACCCAAAATACCTGAGAGCAATACAACATGAGACATGGTTTTCGTATCAGGCATATTAAAGATCATCCTGCTGCGATG
>NZ_LWFI01001012.1:0-1864 GCF_001635735.1 Oleiphilus sp. HI0067 | reverse complement strand
GCGGACACATCAAAGAAGTAATTAGTGTGTTCAAGTGATGTGTAGGCATTATGACCGCCCCCATGCTCGCTAATAAACTTTTGATATGCGTCAGGCTCTGGATATTTATGGGTCCCGAGAAAGAGCATGTGCTCAAGAAAATGCGCCAATCCTGGAAATTCGATTGGGTCGTGTGAACTTCCCACTTTAATATCGAGAGAAGCAGCGCCTTTGTCCGCTTCTTTGTCAGAAATGATTAGAACGTCGAGTTTGTTCTCGAGAGTGAACGATGTATATTCACGTTTGTCGTTAGGACTCTTTTCAATATCGAAGTTAAGTTCAATTGCTGATGAAGTTGCGCTGAGCGCGAGTAAAAATAGTGTGCCAAAGGCGAGAAGCGTACGGTATATCACCGAGTGGGTCTCCTTGAAACTGGAATAAAGCCGAGCGTAGCTTAGCAACTGCTTGTTATCGGAAAAGTGATCCGGTTGTGATTACTATAGTTTGATCGTGCGTTTAACAAAATTTGAATTATAAAAAATTGGAGTTGTTGCTCTATGAGGACGTGACTTATATTGATTGCATTAGGAATCATTGAGCGCATTTTTGTTCCTCAAATTTTAATAAATCTAAGAATTAGCTCAGCATACGTGTTGAGATCACTGCCTAAGGATAAAACGATGAGTTATTTCATTACCGGTGGAACCGGCTTTATTGGACGCTTTCTTGTAGAAAAGTTATTAGCACGTGGCGAGACTATATACCTCTTAATGCAAGAGTCGAGCATGCATAAATACGATGCATTGCTTGAGCGTATTGGTGCAACATCAAAGCAGGTTGTTGCTGTGAAAGGCACACTGACCAAGAAAAATCTTGGTATTGCCAAAGCAGATATGGATGAGCTTAAAGGTAAGGTTGACCATTTTTATCATCTTGCAGCGATCTATGATTTATATGCTTCTGAAGAAGTGCAGCAAACAGTGAATATTGATGGCACGCGTAACGCGATTGCTGCTGCAAAAGCAATGAAAGCAGGGTGCTTCCATCACGTAAGCTCTATCGCGGCAGCCGGTTTGTATCGTGGTGTGTTCCGTGAAGATATGTTTAAAGAAGCGCAAAAGCTTAATAACCCTTACTTGCGCACTAAACATGATTCAGAAGCAATTGTGCGTGAAGAGTGCAAAGTGCCATGGCGTGTATACCGCCCAGGTATGGTTGTTGGTCATTCTAAGACGGGTGAGATTGATAAGATCGACGGCCCTTACTACTTCTTTAAAATGCTTCAAAAAGTTCGTCGTGCAATACCTCAGTGGATGCCAACGATTGGTGTTGAAGGCGGCAGAATGAATATCGTGCCGGTTGATTTTGTCGTTGATGCTTTAGAGTACATTTCGCATGTTGAAGGTGAAGATGGCGGGTGTTTCCATCTAACAGATCCTGATCCATATAAGTTGGGTGAAGTTTTGAACATCTTTGCGAAGGCAGGTCATGCTCCAACGATGGCGATGCGTATTGATGCGCAAATGTTCAACTTTATCCCTTCAATGCTTCGCAACGGCGTTAAGAACTTGCCGCCAGTTAAACGTTTAACCTCGGCGTTCTTAAACGACTTTGGTGTTCCAGAGTCAGCGATGGAGTTCATCAACTATCCAACCAAATTTGATTCGCGTGAAACAGAGCGAGTGCTCCGTGACTCTGGTATCGAATGTCCAGATCTTAAGTCTTATTCCGCACCGATTTGGGATTTCTGGGAGCGTAATCTTGATCCTGACTTATATAAAGATCGCACTTTACGTGGCACGGTTGAGGGTAAGGTATGTGTCATTACCGGTGCGACTTCAGGCATTGGTTTAGCAACGGCAAAAGTCTTAGCGGAAGCAGGTGC
>NZ_LWFI01001011.1:0-36866 GCF_001635735.1 Oleiphilus sp. HI0067 | reverse complement strand
TCAAGTTGGCGCTGTAAATGTCGCGTTGATGTATTGAACTCTTGGCATATTAGCTCTTTGCTCGCGATTCCTAACTGTAGGTGCGCTTTAACGGAGCGAAGTATTTGGTCTTTTAAGGTTTCTCCATCAAATTTAAGTTGCGATAAGCTCGTTCGTACTTTTCCTTCTAAGCTGCTTTTCGGGGAGTGCTGTTTTGATACGAGTGGGATTCTCAGCAGTTCATTTGATAGTTCGATTCGATTACTTGTTTGATCAAAAAATACCGGTGCAGAAAATACCTGTTCATAGGTTTGTTGTATGGAATGCGCAGGTTTAGGTCTTGTCAGATATACACCACTTGCCGAAGCTTTGCTGTTTGTTAGCCATCGTGCAAAAAGTGTCCAACTTGCAAGTACGTTGTCGATCATGTGCGGCACAATTAACGAGGTTGTGTAATTGCAGTGCCACACTAACGCGAGATGACTTTCTGTTCGTTGTATCTCTGTCGTCCCCATATCTCCGACAAGTCTCTCAAATAAAGGGATTCGAGAGATGGCTTGTCCTAGAGTTTCACTTTGCTCAATCAGTGCGCCAAGCAAATTATACGAATGGCTTTGTACATACAGTGCGCTGCTTAAGCCCATAATCGGGTCGTTAGAGAGATGCAGAAGGCTAGTTAAAAACTGTTGGAACTGCTGTCCAGATATTCTTCCTTCTTCAGATTGTTCGACGTTGTTCGTGAGCTTTAGATCAGCCAAAAGATCGACGGTATCAATGCGTTTGGCATCTGCGTAGCGAAGGTACTGCTTAAGTGCCGCAATAGATGCAAACCCTAAGTGTTTCATAATAAAAATAGATTGTCCGAAAATGTCAGTGATATTCTACGTTAAGTTTTTATGATGCATCCATAGTAATTCATTGTTTAGAACAAATCGGTAGGTGAAAAAATGCGACGTTGGAATGGTTGGGGTGATGAAGCAAACAAAATGGATTTACCAGAATCTGGGGATGCATTTTTGCTAGAGCATGTTGGTCAAGCTACCCCTCTTGCTGATGCAAGTCTCGATTCAGTATTGGCACAAGTGCCGTCATCTCGATTGCCTGACCATCGATTGATTAATACAGATCCGGATGTTCGTGTGCGTCACGCTCGTGGTCAAAGTCTTCCTGATTGGTTGGCGATGCGCAGTGGTCAGTTTGAATTCTTCCCAGATGGTGTGGCTTTCCCTGAGATAAAAGATGAGATAGCAGAACTTCTTAGTTTTGCCTACGACAACGATATTGTTGTGATTCCTTATGGAGGCGGCACAAGTGTTGCAGGCCATATCAACCCTTTCCAAAGCGATAAGCCGATCTTAACCTTAGCGCTAACGCGAATGAATCGCCTAACCGATATCGATGATTCAAGTTTGATCGCGACATTTGGAGCAGGAACGCCGGGGCCTCTAGTTGAATCGCAGCTTCGTGCAAAGGGTTACACTCTGGGGCATTACCCACAGAGCTTTGAACTATCAACAGTTGGCGGTTGGGTGGCGAGTCGCTCTAGTGGACAACAATCATTGCGCTACGGGCGTATTGAACAAATGTTTGCAGGTGGTTCGATTGAAACACCGAGAGGACGTCTAGAGATTCCAACAATTCCTGCATCATCAGCAGGGCCAGATGTAAGAGAAATGATCCTTGGTTCGGAAGGTCGTATGGGTGTTATTAGTGACGTGAAAGTGCGTGTCACTCCATCGCCAATTCAAGAAGACTTCTATGTTATCTTCTTCCCAACTTGGAATCAGGCTAAAGCCGCGGCACGTCATCTAGTGCAAGCGAAAATTCAACTCTCTATGCTTCGCCTTAGCAATGCGATCGAAACCAAAACGCAGCTCGCATTGGCAGGGCATCCTGGTCAAATTGCCTTGCTTGAGAAGTTCTTGTCTTGGCGAGGTGCCGGTGAGGGCAAGTGCATGATGACATTAGGTGTAACAGGTATGCCTGATCAATGTCGTTCTGCGCACAGACTAATGAAGCGTTTAACTCGTCCATTAGGCGGCGTTTACACCGGCTCATATCTAGGTAAGAAATGGGCTGCGAAACGTTTCACCATGCCGTATCTGCGAGAAGCGTTATGGGAAAAAGGATATGTGGTCGATACGCTTGAAACGTCTACAGACTGGAGCAATGTCGATAACTTACTTGATAAGATCGAAGCGAATTTACGGAAATCTCTGCAAGACAAAGGTGAGAAAGTGCATGTGTTCACGCACTTGTCACACTTTTATTCTCAAGGTTCCAGTATCTACACGACTTATGTATTCCGTGCAGCAGATACTTACGAAGAAACTCTTGCTCGCTGGAAAACTCTGAAAACAAGCACTTCTGAACTTATTGTGAACAATGGCGGAACGATCAGTCATCAACATGGAGTTGGCAAGGATCATGCCCCCTATTTGCCAACGGAGAAGGGTGAGTTAGCCATGGGTATGATTCAATCTCTTTGTGATCATATGGATGAGAAAGGGCTATTGAATCCAGGAACGCTGCTGCAAGAAAAGGCAGAGTAAGACCATGGCGCTGTCATATTGGTCTCCGGGTTGGAGAGATCAAACCCTACAATCTCTCTCAAACGGACAGTCATTTGACTTGATCGTTGTTGGAGGTGGTATTACTGGAGCGGGTATTTATCGAGAGGCGACGGCGAAAGGGTTAAAGGTTTTACTCGTTGAGCAAAAAGATTTTGCTTGGGGAACATCGTCTCGTTCTTCGAAGATGGTTCATGGAGGCTTGCGCTATCTCGGTAAAGGGCAATTCGGATTAGCCAAAGACTCTGTGACTGAGAGACAGAAACTCATGGAACAGCTTAAGGGGCTTGTTGATCCACTTCCTTTTCTGATGGGGCATTATAAAGGTGGTTTTCCCGGGCCTTGGATTTTCGATAAATTGTTGGCGATCTATGACTTGTTTGCAGGAAAGCGATATCGACAGTTTGTGAAGTCTCAGGTAAATGATTTTTATGCGCCGGGCATGAAACAGAGAGAGCTGCTAGGCGCGACTCGTTTCATGGATGCCGTAACTGATGATGCTCGCTTAGTAATGCGTGTCTTGGCTGATGGGAATGAGCAGGGCGGTATTGCTCTTAATTACCTCAAAGCAACGGGTGTTATGCGCTCAGGTTCAGAAGTTGAGCGTAATACAAAAGTGATTGGCCTGTATTTAAAAGACGAGCTCAGCGGCAAAGAACTTCAAGTTCAAGCTAATGCTGTGGTTAACGCCAGCGGTGCCTGGACGGATGAACTTCGTCAAATGCTTGGTAATAAGAAAAGCATTCGACCTTTGAGAGGAAGTCACCTAGTTATTCCATTCTGGCGTCTACCGGTCGCCTTTTCCGTTAGTTTTTTCCATCCGAAAGACAAGCGACCAGTATTTGTTTTTCCTTGGGAAGGTCAAGTCGTGATCGGTACAACAGACCTTGATCATCATAATACTATGTTGAGCGAGGCATCGATTACGGAAAATGAAGTCACTTATCTTTTGGATGCAGCGAATTCACAGTTTGATCATGCAGCACTGAAGCGTGAGGACATTATCTCTTCTTGGTCCGGTGTGCGGCCAGTTGTTGTTGATGAATACAGTGCTGAGGATGTTGCTGCTACGAACAAACCATCAGACGAGAAACGTGAGCATATGGTTTGGGATGATGCAGGGTGTATCAGTATCGCCGGCGGCAAACTCACGACATTTCGCTTGTTAGCGCTCGAAGTATTGCGTGCAGCTCAACCTTATTTACAAAACAACCTTTCCATATCGGATTTAGATGCGCCTTCAGATTTTAGTGAGTCCGATGAATCTGTGTTGATTGGCGACCATAAACTATCGAAGCAACGCCGTCAGAGGCTCGTTGGCCGTTACGGTGATATTGCTAATCAGCTTGTGGAGCAAGCGGATATTGATGATTTAACGCTGTTAGGCAACACTGAAGTTTGCCTCCAAGAATTATTTTGGGCGTGTGAGAACGAAGCCGTTGAGCATTTAGATGATCTTCTTTTGAGACGTGTACGGATAGGGATGTTGTATCCGGAAGGCGCGATTCATTTGATTCAGCCATGGACAGAGTTATTGCGCGAGCGTTTACAGTGGCCTATTCAAAAATGGGATGAAGAGTGGCATAGATATAAAAATATCATTGCGGATCACTACAGCCTTCCGAACCAAAAGGAGTGCGTGTGAGCGATACAATACTTGCCATCGATAACGGAACGCAGTCTGTTCGTGCATTGCTTTTTGATCGAAACGGAGAATTGTTAGCAAAGTCGAAAGTTGAAATTGAACCTTATTTTTCGGTGCACCCAGGTTGGGCCGAGCAAGAGCCTGAAATCTATTGGCAGGCTTTGGTTGATGCTTGTTCTGCGCTATGGGGTGAAATGGCAAATTTAGGTCGTAATAAGGGTGATATTGCTGGAGTGTCGGTCACGACACAGCGCGGCACCATGGTGAATCTTGATAAAGGTGGTAAGCCATTACGACCTGCCATTACTTGGCTGGATCAGCGTAATTCAAAAGCCCTCGGGCATTTGCCAAAGCTGCATGAGCTAGCATTTAAAATGGCTGGCGCTAAAGATCTTGTTGAGCGCTATCAAGCACGTGCACAGTATCTTTGGATAGCATCCAATCAACCAGACATTTGGGAAAAAACGGATAAATATCTCAATCTATCTGGCTTTCTAAACTATCGCTTGTGCGGTGACTTTGTCGATTCTCTTGCCTCGCAAGTCGCATATTTGCCTTTCGATTATAAAGGCTTGAAGTGGTCCGCAGAGAGTGATTGGCGTTATCGTTTGCTTCCTGGATTTAAACAAGAGTTATTCCCTAAGCTGTATCGCCCAGCTACGGTGATGGGGCAAGTTACCATCGATGCTCAAAATATGACGGGTATCCCTGCTGGAGTGCCACTGATTGCTTCCGCATCAGATAAAGCATGCGAGATTCTTGGTTCAGGTGGTCAGTCAGATGATGTGGCATGCATGAGTTATGGCACAACGGCCACAATCAATACAACAAGTAAAAAGTACATAGAACCTATTCGATTCATGCCTGCATATCCATCGGCAATCCCAGATCATTATTGCTCTGAAATTATGATTTTTCGCGGATTTTGGATGGTTAGTTGGTTTAAAAATGAATTTGGACTTCGTGAGCAAGCAATGGCCGAGGCGCAGAATGTTAGCCCAGAGAGTTTGTTCGATGAGCTAGTGAACGCTGTGCCGCCCGGGTCAATGGGATTGATGCTGCAACCCTATTGGACGCCGGGTGTGCGAGATCCGGGGCCTGAGGCTAAGGGGGGCATTATTGGGTTTGGTGATGTGCATACTAGAGCACATGTTTATCGCGCTATTCTGGAAGGCTTGGCTTATGGTCTTCGTGAGGGGATGGAGCGTTTAGAAAAACGCAATAAGCAAAAAATTAAACTCCTAAGAGTCAGTGGCGGTGGTTCGCAAAGTGATGCAGCTCTGCAATTAACGGCTGATATTTTTGGCTTGCCCGTAGAAAGGCCACATACCTATGAAACTTCTGGTTTAGGTGCGGCGATGGATGTTGCTGTTGCGCTGGGATGGTATAGCGATTGTCATACAGCTATTGCTGGTATGACGCGAGTTGGTAAGCGATTTGAGCCTAATCACGAAACGCATATTACCTATAACCGTTTATACAATGAGGTGTATTTGAATATGTATAAGCAGTTACGGCCCTTGTATCGTTCTATTCAAGATATTACCGGCTACCCTGAAAAATCTTAAGCAAAAAAAACGCTCCAGTGCGCAAGCAAGGAGCGTTGTTAAATTCTTTTGCGAATTAAATATTCCCGTAAAAAGAGTGAAGCGTCTAAAGTAGACGCTTCACCAAATCGGGATACTTTATTTAATCCACTCTTTAAGTCTAAAGGTTGGAATTAAAAGCGCTGTTTCTTAAATGTCACACTTTTGTTACAGCTTGTTTTCGGGTTGCACGATTAATAATCAAACTGGTTTCTTATTGAGCAAATGCCCGTTAGAGAGCGTTAACAACGTAAGTTTTTTCTTCCTTACATTCAGAAATTTTCTGCGCATTAAACGCATTCATTTCACTTAATGTGGCTGTCGTTGAATCTTGATCAGCAAAACACACGGCGCAAGAAATTGAAATAGCGATAAATCCCGCCGACGTTTTAAAAGCCTGCTTATCTAGCCCCTGATAAAACCGTCTATAAGTTGAAAGGTTGCAATCATTAGGGTCACGAAAGTGCGCTAGAACGATAAACTCGTTCCCAGAATATTTGCATACTTCGTCCAAAGGGCGCACGAGGGCATTCACTCGTTTAGCAATCTGTTCGCTTAACTCTTGGCATACAGGCGCTTTATATTCACTGAGAATGCTGCCCCAATTTTTGATGGTGATCGACATATAGCTCACTGCACCACCCCGAGCTTGAGTATGTCTATATAAGCGATCTAATGTTTGCTCAGCGTATTGGCGGTTAGCGAGTCCAAGCAATGGGTCGATGCTTGGTTTTTCCTGTAGAAGGACAATTTCAGCGCTTAATGATTTTTGGCGCTCTAATGCATTACTTAGCTGGCGGGCGATGCGTAATCCTGCCCTGACGCGGGGAATAAGTTGATGATTTATTTCAGATTTGAAAATGAAGTCATCTAAACCTTTAGAAAGAGCTTGTTGCACGCTTTCTTCGTCATCTTTACCTGTCATCAACAAGCAATACGTGAAAGTAGAACGTGACAGATTGTCGGCTTTTATTTGCTCGCACAACGCTATACCGTCGATGTCGGGCATTATCCAGTCTGAGATGACTAAGTCAGCTGGACGCTCGGCAATAAGGCTAAATGCATCATTCGCATGATGCGCTACTCGAATATCAGTGAAGCCATGTTCACTCAGTCGTTTCCTAACAATCGCTGCGCTAAATTTAGCGTCATCAACGATGATAATGGATGAATTAATGGGCATTTTCCTTTCCCTTATATTTTATTATCTCTACATCAAGCGCTGTGTTGGGACGTTTCCCAATTAGTCGTTCTTGTGTAGACTTTGTCCGATCCTAGTTGATATTCAGTTTATTTTAACGGAGAAATATATGCCATCTTTCGACGCTGTCTCAGAAGTAGATATGCATGAAGTCACGAATGCTGTAGATCAAGCAAAGCGTGAGCTAAGTAACCGTTGGGATTTTAAAAACGTCGACGTAGATATCGTGCTTGAAAATAGCAAACTAACGTTTTCTGCAGAGCAGGATTTTCAACTAGAGCAAGTTGTAGAAGTTGCGAAGATGGCTTTAGCTAAGCGTAAAGTTGATTCCCGAGCCATGGTAGAGGCGGGAGATAGCAAGGCCGGTAAGCTAGTAAAGAAAACCTTTGATTTAAAGCAGGGTATTGATTCGCTGACAGCGAAGAAAATGGTGAAGCTCGTGAAAGAGTCAAAAATCAAAGTGCAGGCTGCAATTCAAGGCGAAAAAGTACGCGTTACAGGTAAAAAACGCGATGATCTTCAGCAGGTAATGGCTCTATGGAAAGAGTCAGACATTGAGGTGCCTTTGCAGTACAACAATTTTCGCGACTAGCCCTTTACCTTACTTCAAGCCGTAACTGATAAGAATAAATATATGCACAATCAGCAAGCTGACTGGCGTGGATCGCTGAGATCTTTTGCGCATCCTCGCGTGGTCTCGATGCTTTTCTTTGGTTTTTCTGCGGGCATGCCTTTACTCCTTATTTTTTCTTCTTTGTCTTTGTGGCTCAGAGAGGCAGGTGTTGAACGATCTGCTGTGACTTACTTTAGTTGGGCGGCTCTTGCATATTCATTTAAATTTTTATGGGCACCCTTGGTTGATCAGTTGCCTTTGCCTTTTCTCACCAAAAAATTGGGACGTAGAAGGGCTTGGTTATTACTTTCTCAGTGCTCAATTGTTCTATCGATTGTCCTCATCGCGTTGATCGATCCCTCTAAGGAAAATGCGCTAACCATCATGGCGCTCGCAGTAGTTTTGCTTGGTTTCTCGTCGGCAACCCAAGATATAGCCATTGATGCATATCGGATTGAGTCCGCATCGAGTGATCTTCAGGCATTAATGTCTTCAACCTATATTGCGGGTTATCGCATTGGTATGTTGAGTTCCGGTGCAGGCGCCTTATTCTTGGCCAGCGGTTTCGGCTCCTCTATGGAGTCATATAGCTATGAAGCATGGATGTTTACATACATCATTATGTCTTTAACGATGTTGGTTGGTTTGGTAACAACGCTGATTGTTTCAGAGCCGGTTTCCGCAGAATTGAGAGCCAAACGAGACTATTCTTCAGTCCAATATCTTCGTTTTCTTGCGATGTTTGCTATGAGTATTTGCATCTTTGTTGGTGTGTATATTGTTGGAGCGGATCAAGTAGAGCAATTAAAACGTGACGTTGGTAGCTATGCTGGAAACGAGGCACTCGCAAATTTTTCGATTGAATGTCTGCGTCTGATATTTGCCGTATTGATTGTTTGTTTCTTTATTCGTTTAGTCTCGTTTACTTCAATGTATGAGCATCAATTAATACAAGACTCTTATATTTCACCGGTTAAAGAGTTCTTTTCACGTTACGGCATCAGATTGGCTGTTCTGCTGCTTGTTTTTGTGGGTTTCTATCGTGTTTCCGATATCGTTCTTGGCGTCATTTCGAATGTGTTTTTTCAAGATATGGGATTTAGTAAAACTGAGATCGCTTCGGTCGTAAAAACCTTTGGTTTGTTTATGACCATTCTGGGAGGCTTTCTTGGCGGCGTTTTGTCTGTGCGTTTTGGCGTGATCAAAATGCTGTATGCAGGTGCATTTCTAACCGTTGCAACGAATCTTTTGTTTATGTTGTTAGCGAAAACGGGCTATGACATTGAACTGCTTTATCTCGTTATTTCTGCAGATAATTTAACAGCAGGACTAGCAAGTGCTGCATTTATTGCCTTCTTATCCAGTCTAACGAATGTGTCGTTTACGGCAGTTCAATATGCGATTTTTAGTTCATTAATGACGCTGCTGCCAAAGGTTATTGGTGGCTATTCGGGGAGTATGGTTGATAACCTCGGCTATTCGAATTTCTTTCTTGTGGCAAGCATGATGGGTGTGCCTGTGCTTTACCTTATTTATCGTATTCAAAAGCACGACACATTTAAGAATTTGTAGTTGACTTAACGGCGATTAAAGTAAGCGCTTGCAAACCTTTTGAGTATTTCATAGTGGCTGCTTGCGTCGTTCGAACTGGATTTTTCTCGTCGCTCGTCTTCATGGCCTACGTTGTAGGTTGGATCGTTTGCGGCGGAGTCAGTTTTTTGCAATGTCGCCACATGGCAAAGTTGCTGAGTAAAGCTTAGATGTAGCATAAGCTCTCCTTAATTAAGTGCAGAAATTCACTTTCTTCTATAGGTTTACAGTAGTGGTAGCCTTGGACAAGGTCACAGTTCATATTTTGTAGGAGAACTGCCATTTGATGGTTCTCGACACCTTCCGCGACCACTTCAATGCCAAGCGCATGAACCATATCGATGATCCCTTTTACAAGC
The DNA here is from genome assembly GCF_001635735.1 of Oleiphilus sp. HI0067. Classification (NCBI taxonomy): domain Bacteria; kingdom Pseudomonadati; phylum Pseudomonadota; class Gammaproteobacteria; order Oceanospirillales; family Oleiphilaceae; genus Oleiphilus; species Oleiphilus sp. HI0067. Next base: position 27,323 of record NZ_LWFI01001011.1, on the reverse strand, counting down.
GTTCTGTCTTCAGGAGACTCGAGTATTTCATCGATGAAACTTTTATCGATTTTAAGAACTTCGATAGGGAGCTTTCTTAAGTAGCTTAACGACGAATATCCGGTGCCAAAGTCATCAATAGCAGTACGAATACCAAGTCTCTTTAATTCATTTAGAGTCGAAACTGCTAATTCAATGTCTTCCATGATGGCAGTCTCGGTGACTTCGAGTTCCAACATAGAAGGGATTGTTTGAATCTCTTTTAGTACCGAAGCAACATCCCTTTGAAGTAAACCTTTTTGGAAGTGTTTCGCTGAGATATTTAGCGCCAGAACAAAATCTGAATCTAGATGAGGCATCCATTCATTTAAGTACTCACAACAACGGCGTATTACCCATTGTGTAATTGGAATAATCTGGCCACTTTCTTCGGCAATCGGAATGAATTCCATCGGGCTTCTAAAGCTACCGTCGGTCATACGCCAGCGAATGAGCGCTTCTGCGCCTTTAATTGAACCTGACTCTAAACAGATTTTTGGTTGGAAAAACAGTTCGAACTGATCGTTCTCAAGTGCTTGATTGATTTCATTACGAATACGGAGACGGTGCTCGCATTGTGATGATACTGAAGCGTCATAGACCTGATAGATATTCGAGCCTTGTTTCTTGGCTTGTGTCATTGCCAAGTTAGCGTAAGTAATAAGTCGCTCAGAATCGTTGCCATGCATATTGAGTGTTGCAATACCGATACTAACGCTCATGTAAATATCTTGCTTGCCGATGTGATATGGCTTTGAGAAACAACTCAAAATTCGTTCTGAATATGCTGTCGCTTCATCTAGGCTAGTTTGCTTGCCAAGAATGGCGACGAATTCATCTCCACCATGTCGAGTTAGGGTGGCACATTCAGGAAGTTTACTTTCCATTCGGCGCGCAACCTCGATCAAGAGAGAATCACCAACACTATGTCCTAAAGAGTCGTTGACGTCTTTAAATCCATCTAAGTCGATGAACATCACAACAACATCTTTGAATGTTTTTTGTGCTTCGTTGACGGACTTTTTAAGTCGTGATAAAAGTGAACGCCGGTTTGGCAGTCCGGTTAAAAAGTCGTGAAAAGTACGGTGTTTCGCTTCTTTCTCTTTCAACTTCAGTGCCGTGACATCTCTGAAGCTCCATACTTGCCCGACAATTTCATTGTCATGCCAGTGAGCCTTTGAATGTGCTTCTAACCAGCGACCATCGTATGTTTGAAGTTCATGTGTGAATGTTTTCTCCGGCGCTGCGAGAGATAACTTAAGAACGTCAGAGAAGTGGTGATTTCCTTTTACAATGCATTGGCAATGCTCAATAAAATCATGCACATGAGCGAGCCCCGCATTAAAGGTATTCATGCGAAACATCTTGTTGAAGTTCGGATTGCTGAGTCGGATCGAGCCCTGGTTATCGAGCATGACAAGCGCATCGTATGTCGAACTCAAGCTAGCCTGAAGAAGAGAGTAAGATTCTTGCAGAGCTGCCTTGGTTTTTTGTAGCTCGCGAACCTGATTATTTAGCTCTTCGTTACGCAATGCTAACTCAGCGTTTTGCTCTCGCACTGATGCTTCTAAAGCACGTTTATCTTCTTCTGACTGATCAAAGGCATCGCTGACAGCCTGAATCAAAGGCGTTAAACTTTCATCATTGGTGCTGTTATCAAGGTGTTGCTGCAACTGCTCTTTTAAAAGACTATTTTGGGCCATGGCCAAATCCAACTACTCGCGTTTTATTGTGAGCGTGCCGAGTATCTGCTGATGCAGAATACGGCTAAAACTCTCGCTCATTCTTTTTACTCGTTATATTTTTCACTCTAGCTGAGAAATATTAAGTCATTGTAAAGAAACGTATCTTGTGTCGAATGTCGCAGTAAGCGGCCGTTTAGCTCGGCCAAATGTTTTGCAGGAAGTGACTTTTACTTAATGTCTTCGGATGCCCCTCATTCATTAATGCTGCTTGCTGGCGCTGATAAGATGGAGAGTCTTTGGGAAAAGAGATATTGCCTTGGGCATTTAGCACTCTATGCCAAGGGATTTGAGAGTCTTTGGGGAGGTGTTTTAGTACTTGGCCAACAAGTCTTGCATTTTGAGGCAGGCCCGCGGCCGCAGCGATTTTACCGTAGCTGCTTAGTCGACCTTCTGGAATCGAGTTAACGGTTGTCAGAATTGCTTGAGGTTTCAGGCTTGAAAGATCCATGTTCTGGGGTTGTAAAGCTTCTGTTCGCCCCAATTTACCATAATTCGCAACGAAGAATTTTCTTAATCGAGGTATGCAATGCGTCTCGTATTTCTACTATTTATCATCATGCCCATTGTCGAAATGGTCTTATTGATTCAAGTCGGCTCCGTGATCGGAGCTTGGTATACAGTTGGACTTGTTTTATTAACCGCTGTTATCGGGGTGAATCTTCTAAAAAGGCAGGGGCTAAGTACCTTGCTTCGAGCACAGCAAAAAGCACAGCAAGGGGCGCTGCCTGTTTCAGAGATTGGTGAAGGGCTGTTGCTCGCGGTTGCTGGAGCACTATTGTTAACGCCAGGTTTTGTAACAGATGCAATTGGTTTTGCTCTGTTGACGCCTGGTCTTAGAAGCCAATTAGCCAAGCTTGTGGCGGCTAGGATGATCGTTTCTGGTACTCAGTTTTCTCATTCAACTTATTCTTCGCAATCTAGATCTGATCGCTTTGATGATGCAATTGACGCGGAATACGAGGAAGTTCATGAACGACGCGATCAGTTAAAGTAAGTTTTTCAAAAAAAGTTCTTGAGAGGGCTTGAAAAGCTAGTGAGCGGCCCTATCTAAGCATCACACGTTTCTTACGTATCAGAGTGACGTAAGACCAACATAAAAAAATATCTCGAAAGAGACTTATCAAATCGGATTGATAACCTGTTAGGAGAAGCATTGAGATGAACATCCGTCCATTACACGATCGCGTTGTTGTACGTCGTAAAGAAGAAGAAACTACTTCAGCTGGAGGTATTGTTCTTCCAGGTAGCGCTACCGAAAAACCTTCACAAGGTGAAGTAGTTGCAGTAGGTGCTGGTAAAGCACTGGATAACGGTAGTGTGCAAGCGATGGCGGTGAAAGCTGGCGATACTGTGGTATTTGGTCAATACGCTGGAAATACCGTGAAAATTGACGGTGAAGAGCTTCTCATCATGGCTGAAAGCGAAATTTTCGGCATCATCGAAGCGTAATTCGGTTTCATTTTCCTACTGATTAGATACGAGTTAAACAGGACAAAAACATGACAGCAAAAGACGTAAAATTCGGTGATTCAGCTCGCCAAGGTATGTTGGCAGGCGTAAATATTCTTGCTGATGCAGTAAAAGTAACACTTGGACCAAAAGGTCGTAACGTTGTTCTAGATAAATCATTTGGTGCGCCAACTGTAACAAAGGACGGCGTGTCTGTTGCGAAAGAGATCGAGCTTAAAGACAAGTTCGAGAACATGGGTGCGCAAATGGTTAAAGAAGTTGCGTCTCAGGCGAACGACGTAGCGGGTGACGGTACTACGACTGCAACAGTACTTGCTCAAGCAATCGTAAACGAAGGTTTGAAAGCTGTTGCGGCTGGTATGAACCCAATGGATCTTAAGCGTGGAATCGACAAGGGCGTACAAGCAGCTGTTGAAGCTGTGAAAGGCATGGCGCAACCATGTGCTGACAATAAAGCGATTGCGCAAGTCGGTACAATTTCAGCAAACAGTGATTCTTCTGTTGGTGACATCATTGCACAAGCGATGGATAAGGTCGGTAAAGAAGGCGTTATCACTGTTGAAGAAGCGAGCGGTTTTGAAGACGAGTTAGACGTTGTTGAGGGTATGCAGTTCGATCGCGGTTATCTATCTCCATACTTCATTAACAACCAAGACAATATGAGTGCTGAGCTTGAAAGCCCATTCATTTTGTTGGTCGACAAGAAAATTTCTAACATTCGTGAGTTGTTGCCAGTTCTTGAAAACGTTGCAAAAGCGAGCAAGCCACTTCTTATCATTGCTGAAGATGTTGAAGGCGAAGCGTTAGCAACCTTGGTTGTCAATAATATGCGCGGCATCGTTAAAGTTGCGGCTGTTAAGGCTCCAGGTTTTGGTGATCGTCGTAAAGAAATGCTCCAAGATATCGCTATTTTGACTGGTGGTACGGTAATTTCTGAAGAAGTTGGTCTATCACTAGAAAATGCTACGCTTGATGATCTTGGTACCGCTAAGAGCGTTAACATCAGCAAAGAAAATACGACTGTGATCGATGGAGCCGGCCAAGCTGCTGAAATCCAAGGTCGTGTAGAGCAAATCCGCCGTCAAATCGAAGAGAGTTCATCCGACTACGATCGTGAGAAGCTTCAAGAGCGCGTTGCGAAGTTAGCTGGTGGCGTTGCTGTTATTAAGGTTGGCGCTGGCTCTGAAGTTGAAATGAAAGAGAAGAAAGCGCGTGTTGAAGATGCGCTTCACTCAACGCGTGCAGCAGTTGAGGAAGGTGTTGTTGCTGGTGGCGGTGTTGCGATGATTCGTGCGCTTCAAGCGATTGCAAACCTTGAAGGTGATAATGGCGATCAGAACGTAGGTATTGATTTGTTGCGTCGCGCTATGGAAGCGCCACTTCGTCAAATCGTTTCTAATGCTGGCGGTGAAGGTTCTGTTGTTTCAGATAAGATTCAACAGGGTGAAGGTAGTTTCGGTTACAACGCTGCGACTGGCGAGTACGGCGACATGTTGGAGATGGGTATTCTTGATCCAGCAAAAGTAACGCGTACAGCATTACAAGCGGCAGGTTCTGTTGCTGGCCTAATGATTACAACTGAATGCATGGTTACAGATGTTGTAGAAGAAGGTGGTGCTGCACCTGCGATGCCTGACATGGGTGGCATGGGCGGTATGGGCGGCATGATGTAAGCTCCCCCTTTAAGCTAAAAAAGCCTCAGCGAATGCTGGGGCTTTTTTGTATCTGGGTGCTTTGTTCATACAAATGCAGGAACTAGCACCTAAAATGTTCGTATGGTTGTAGCTTTACTGGTGCAAATAGTCTGTAATGTTTCGCTGTGTGATTTTCTAGTATCGAAAGAATAAGTATTTGTGATTAAAAAAACCTTCTTAGTCTTGCTTCTGTTTGTTGTGGCGTTACCGTTCTTTTTGTTGAGCAGTTTGCCCGCGAGCGTGCTTTGGACGAAAGTGATTGAGCCTGCTGTTAAAACAAAATCGCTCGGCATCATGCCAAAATCATTTGCAGGCACTGCTTGGGATGGTGAGGCTTACGTTTCATTTAGGCATCTAGAAGGTGTTTTCTCTTGGAAACTTTCTGTTTTAGATGTGTTTGGGGGAAGTATTCCGTTGCAGGTCGATGTGCGTTCCACAGCAGGTGACGCCAGTGCAATATTAGATATTGGCTTGAGAGATCAGTCACTTTCTATCGAAACATTAAGGCTCGATACTGAGAAGCTTAATCCGTTTTTGCGTATCCATAGGGTGAAAGCGACGGGTGAAGTATATGTGAAAGATTTGTCCGTTAGATTAGAGAAGCGCAGAGTAGCGAGCATTGATGGTCGGTTTACTTGGTCTGGTGGCGAAGTGTCCTATCCTGCAGGTAGAGATATCCGAGATAGAGTGATGCCGGCTTTCGGTGGGCAAATTCAAACGCAAGAAAGTGGAGATATTGTCTTAGGTATTCGCGATCAGGAAGCGAGCTTCGATACGATGCGCGGTACATGGAGCGCGAACGGAGATGCCTTGTGGGAGGTGACTCGACGCGTTTTAGATGTCGCGCAAGAGCCATGGGCAGCAAATTCAACGGAACAAGATGTAGTGTTTAAAGTCAAAAAGCCTGTATCGCGACAATTAGGTAAGCAATAATGAAAACGAGGTCGCTCGATGGGGTAGTGAGGCGTGTGACACAGTTGAGTGTCGTGGCGTTAACCTTGTACCTAGCTTATTTAAGCTCTCAATTGATTTGGCATGTGTACGCGCCAGAACAAGCACCAATGCCTAAAAGTTTTGTTTCTTCTGCGCAATCAAATTTGGCAGATAGCAGGATTGCTCGTCGCGTTGATCGTTATCATTTGTTTGGTGAGGCAAATAAAGAAGCTGCTATCCAAGAACGGCCAAAAGATGTGCCTAAAACACGCTTGCGCTTGAAATTGAAGGGTGTGTTTTCTGGAAAAGATGCTGCGGATTCTGGCGCGATCATTGAAGAGTTGAGTAAGCCTTCAGAATATTATCGCTTAGGAGATAGCTTGCCGGGAGGGGTTCGTTTGGCGGAAGTCCATTCTGATCACGTCATTCTTGATCGAAATGGTACCTATGAAGCGCTTTATTTTGATGAAACAAGCTCGAGCTCGGGTATTGCTAAAGTCGCTCCTCGCCGAGAAAGAAGTGTCGAAGTAAATTCACCTGAAGATTTTATCAGCGAGGCAACCGCAAGGTTATCAGAGAATCCTGAGCGTGCTTTGGCTTCTGTTGGTTTAGGAATTGCAGATGGTGGTGGTTACGTATTCCAAGGGAATAACCCCATGTTGGCTGGAATGAATTTAAAGAAAGGGGATGTGATCCGTTCTGTTAATGGTCACAGTTTAGGAAATGTGCAAGAAGACAAGAATATAATGCGTCAATTGTATCAACAAGGCTCGTTAGAGGTTGAAGTTGTGCGAGATGGCGCGAGTTTTTTTGTAAATTATCCGCTAAGATAAATAGTTAATAACAAAGAATATATAAACGAGTTGCATCACGTGAATAACTTGAAAAGAATCAGTCTGCGAGCTTTGCTTTTGTCTTTTGCTTTGCTTGTCTCCTCATTTACGCATTCTCAAGAACAAACATGGAAGGTGAATCTAAAAGATGCCGATATCCGTGCTTTTGTTAGTCAAATTGCGGATATCACCGGTTATAGCTTTGTTATTGATCCTCGAGTAAAAGGTAAAGTAACTGTCGTCTCTAACGCAGAGATGAGTAAAGATGCTGTCTATGAGATGTTTCTATCCGTTTTGGGCGTTCATGGTTTCGCAGCGATACCCGGAACCGGTGTGATTAAGATTGTTCAGCAGAACAATGCAAAGCAAGAGGCGTCTAACGATGCTCTTTTCAAACGAACGCCTAACGAACAAATCGTAACGCGTGTTATTCAAGTGAACAATGCAAATGCTCTTGAGCTTGTTCCAATTCTTCGCCCGATGGTCGCAAAATATGGTCATTTAGCCGGCGTTGCTGCGGCGAATGCCCTTATTATTAGTGATCATGTCGCGAATATTAAGCGCATTAGTAAGATTATTGATGAGCTTGATAGCCCCTCTAAATACGAGCTTGAAGTTATTCAGCTTCAGGAGGCTTGGGTTGGCGATATGGTCAAGCTTCTTGAAGAGCTTGCGCCTAGTGAACTTGGCGCAGCGGCAAAAGGAAAAGGAGCGAACAAGTTTTCAGTGGTTGCGGATCAGCGCAGTAATCGTTTGATCCTTCGTGGTGATGAGCCTTTCCGTGAAAAAATGAGAGTGTTGATCATGAAGCTTGATCAACCGTCCTCAACAGGTGGTAAAACCAAGGTCGTGCGCTTAAAACATGCTGATGCGGAAGAGATCGCAGATCTTCTAAGCGGATTAATGGGTGATATTGTAAGTGAAGAGGCTGCAGACAAAGGCAATGCGGCGCCTAAAGCGGAAGCGAGCGTATATGCAGATGAGGGCCTGAATGCTTTGGTTATTCGAGCTGAACCTTCTCTTCTACAAGAGCTTGAAGGCGTAATTGACGAGCTTGATGTGCGCAGAGCACAAGTCTTAATCGAAGCCGCTATCGTAGAAATTCAAGATAATACTGATAACAAACTAGGTGTTCAGTGGGCGCTTTATGATCAAGGTGCTTCAGTGCCCGGTGTATTTACTAACTTCAATGAAATCGGTTTGAGTGCTGCAAACGTCATTGGTGCTTTGGTCGATCAAGACAATGACCCGAACGGTGATTTAGATCCCACATTATTAGGCTCGCCATCAACGGGTATTACGATTGGAATCGGAGAAGAAAGTCGTAATGGCGTGAGCTGGGGAGCCCTTGTGCAGGCATTAGAGGGTGATGCGGGGGCTAATGTATTGTCTACGCCGAAAGTTATTACAATGGATAATCAAGAATCTTCAATTATCGTTGGTGAGAACATCCCTATTATTACCGGGCAATCTAGTTCTGGCGGTGCAGGGACTTCTGATCCGTTTACAACGATCGAGCGTGAAGATGTGGGTGTGAAATTGATTGTTACTCCAAGTATCAGCGAAGGCGATTTGGTGCGTCTTGAAATTGAACAAGAAATCTCAGGTGTATCGCCATCGACTGCTGGTGCAGACATTATTACCACTAAGCGACAGATCAAAACGAATGTATTGGCCGATGATGGTGAGACAATCGTTCTTGGTGGTTTAATTCGAGATGATGTTCAGGTCAGTGAAAGTAAAGTTCCTTTATTGGGTGATATCCCATTGCTGGGTAATCTATTTAAAAGCACATCTAAGGTTGTGACAAAGCAAAATCTATTGGTGTTCTTAAGGCCAACCATTCTTCGTGACAAAGCTTCAACTCGTGCAGTGACGGAGCAGAAGTTTGATCAGCTTTGGCAGTTGAATTTGGAGACGAAAGTTGCGCAAGGCGAAGATGAAGAAGAGCTGCGCGCCAGAGAGAAGCCGACAGTTGAAAGTCTCTATGATGGAAATAGTATCCGATAAGGCTATTTCAGGCATAAAAAAACCGGAGTAATTAAACTCCGGTTTTTTTATGCCTTGATTTTAGTGCAACGTACTAAAAACAAGGAGGCAATATTAACCTAGGTTTTCAGCAACGAAACCCCAGTTTACAAGTGCCCAGAACGCATTCAAATAAGTAGGACGAACATTACGGTAATCGATGTAGTAAGCGTGCTCCCAAAGATCAACTGTTAGAAGTGCAGTTTGACCTTCTGTCATTGGAGTGCCTGCATTTGATGTGTTAACGATCTCCAAAGAACCATCCGCATTTTTAACCAACCAAGTCCAGCTTGAGCCAAAGTTGTTTACGGCTTTGTCGTTAAATGCTGCTTGGAATTCTTCGAAAGATCCAAATGCTTCGTTAATTGCATCAGCAACTTTACCAGTTGGTGCGCCACCGCCATTCGGGCTCAAGCAATTCCAGTAAAACGTGTGGTTCCAGATCTGGGCTGCGTTGTTGAATACAGGACCTGAAGAAGAAGTGATGATTTCTTCAAGTGTTTTTCCTTCGTATTCAGTTCCAGGGATCATGCCGTTTAACTTATCAACGTAAGTCTTGTGGTGTTTGCCGTGGTGGAATTCAAGAGTTTCTTGAGAAATGTGTGGTGCAAGAGCGTCAATTGCGTATGGTAGCGCAGGTAATTCGATTGCCATTAGGCTTCTCCCTAAAATTAAAACACCACCGAGGCGGTGGCTTAGCATTGTTTTCAAAGCTGAAGATCATACCACCTCGGTTCAAATACATCTACGAGGTTGATGGCTGTTCAGATGAGCCTCAATTAGTAGTCATTTGTATAAGTTGGGGTGCCTTTTAGTTTTTCAACTGTAGGCATTGGGGGTAATCAGGGAGAAATTGAACGATATTCTCGACGCGCCATTTTAGCTCTTCATATGAGCTAGCAGTGACGTTGATATGCCCCAATTTTCTGCCTGCTCTCTCTTCTTTATCGTAGAGATGAACTTGAGCATAAGGAAGCTCAAGAATTTTTCGAATATCTCCTTTGTGGGAGATGAGGTTTATCATGCAGGTTGGTGACAAGGCTTCGGTACTTCCGAGTGGCAGGTCGCATATCGCTCTGATGTGATTCTCGAATTGGCTGCAGTGCGCGCCAAGCATACTCCAATGCCCTGAATTATGAACACGAGGTGCCATTTCGTTTGCAACTAGGCCGTTCGTAGTTTCGAATAGTTCAAGTGTTAATATTCCAACGTGCTCCAATTCTGCAATCAAGTCTTTGATATACAAGTCTGCTTGGCGTTGAATATCTTCATTTACGGAAGGCGCTGGAACGGTAGAGAATCGAAGAATTCCATCGTTGTGTTGGTTCTCTGCTAGTGGATAAATTGCTATCTCGCCCGATGCGCTGCGTGCCGCAATAATCGACAGTTCTCGAGAGAAATTTATAAATTCCTCAGCTATTAACGTGGTTGATCCGATAGCGCTCCAAGCTTTTGGGATATCTTCAGCAGAGCGAAGAATAAACTGCCCTTTTCCATCATAACCTTCTCGCGTCGTTTTGCAGACTAGTGGTAAGCCAAGCTCTTGAACTGCTTCGGAAAGGTCGCTTTCTTTATGAATAATTTTGTATCGAGTTGTTGGAATCGATAATTCATTAAATAAGGCTTTTTCTTTCTCTCTATCTTGGCAAATTTCGATAGATTTTGACGGCGGGTAGAGCGTATGTTCTTTTTCGATATGTTGAGTTAATTCGACCGGTAGGTGCTCGAACTCATAAGTGATGACGTCGCATGCATCTATGAACTCTTGAAGTTCTTGGCTTTTGATAGGCTTGTCTTTAACACTATACGTTGGTTCTAAGCCAACACTTGGGCTTCCACTTGTATCAAAGAAGCGAAATTTCGCCTCAAGAGGAAGACCTGCTAAGGCAAGCATTCTGCCGAGTTGACCAGCGCCAAGAACTCCAATAGATTTCATGATTACCCTCGCGGATCTGATTGAGCGAGTACACTTTCGGTTTGTTGCGTTCTAAATGCAACAAGCTTCTCTTTAACGGCTTGGTCGTTCAGAGCGATGATTTGCCCCGCTAGCAATCCTGCGTTCTTGGCGCCCGGTGTGCCGATGGCAAGTGTCCCGACGGCAATGCCGCCTGGCATTTGAGCGATTGATAGTAGTGAGTCAATGCCATTCAATGCCTTTGATTGAACTGGAACGCCTAAAACTGGGAGTTCAGTTTTTGATGCCACCATACCAGGTAGATGGGCTGCACCACCTGCGCCAGCAATAATGACTTGAATACCACGCTCGGCAGCAGAAGATGCGTAATCAAACAACAGGTCGGGTGTTCTGTGTGCAGACACAACCTGTGTTTCATAGCTCACGCCAAGAGTGTCGAGCATGTTCGCTGCATGCTCCATAGTGGGCCAATCTGATGTTGAGCCCATAATAATACCTACTTTCGCTTGCATGGTTTGACTCCTTAAAAACCGCTGCATTTCAGCTGATGGGGTGGGGTGCTCATCTTATTCATCGAATGAATACCATGCAAATGCTATTTAGAAATACCGATCATCACGATAGAATTTATCCCTAGGACAAGAGTGATAATAAAGAGGTTGTTTATGGATGGGTTAAGGCCTGAGCGCGATGAGTTAGATAGGTTTCAAGAGCGCTCTTCTGGCGTGACTGCTTCGAAAAAGTCAAAGCCAAAGAAAGCTGTCGAAAATGATAAGTCGCAAAAACAAGCTGGGAATTCAGGGCTTCCATTATTTATAGGGTGCTTTGCTCTAACTTTGGTGCTTTTTGCGTTTTTGGGTTGGGCATATTTAGAGCAGAAAAGAACGGTCGATGCGCTGAATAAAGATTTGTCGGAAGCGCTGGCATTCATTAACCAAAGTAAGCTTTCTATGGCGCGATTGGAAGGTGAGCTTAATGAAGCGGGAGCGGAAATTGAGCAAGCTGGTAGTAGTGCAACTAAACAACTTAAATTTTTAGATTCTGAAATGCGTAAGCTTTGGGGCGTTGCAGGAGATAAAAATCGCAAAGCAATTGCTGAAAATAAAGATAGAGTTGATAGCGTGAAGCTACAGCTCAATGCTTTGAAAAACAAAGATCTAAAACCTTTGGAGGCTTCTGTTGCGAAGCAAGAGCAAATGCTCAAGCAGCTAGAAGTTAGATTAGGGAATAATCAGGCGATGGCGGATCAGATTGGCCTGATTAAGAAGCAAAGCGCCAATGTTGCGAGTGAGCTATCGTTGACGCGTGAGTCGCTAGAGCAAAGTGTTGCGGAGTTGGCGCGCAATATAAATTCTCAGCCAAATAACAGTAAGGCCGTGGCTGAAAATACGGAATCTATTGCTTCTATCAACGCAAGTCGACGACAGATCAATGAGAGAATTGTTGGGCTTGAACGCCAATTAAATGAGTTGAAACTAGCCGTGTTGGCAAGCAAATCGCCTAGTACTTCGCAAAATTAATTAGGGCTCATTGGTATACTTCAGGAATGAATTACTTTTACTTGCTATTTCGACTTTGTTTGAGCGCGACGCTTGTGGTCGCGATGCTCGGCGTTTCTAATGTTGCGTTCTCTGATACAACCGCACCTTATTCAAAGCCTTTTCACAAACAGGGTCGTGGTTGGTATCCATCGATTTATTGGTCGACTGGGCGGAATTTCGGTTCGTATTACTTTCCGAATGAAACAGGTCGACCATTTCAAGAATTAAAATCTACCGAATGGGATAGTGAAGTTAACGCACTGATCTACTTTTACCGCCCAAGTAGCCAATGGGCAGATGAAGAGATGGAAGCGCCGAGTTATTACTTGAACGACGAGCTCGTATTTAATCTTCGCTCCGGCAGTTGGACTGTCGTAGAGCTTCCTGCTGGAAGTTACGACTTCGCAGTAAGAAAGAGCTTTTTACCGATGCTTGGCTTCGAGGCTTTCGATGATAAGTTGATGATCGCTTTCGACATGAATTTGCAAGCCGATGTCGGCCTAGAGCTCAATCCTGGTCAAATTTTTTACGTACGACATTCTGAAGTATTCCTACCTCGTGAGTTGCACCCCGATTTAGCGCCGGATGACGAGATGGCATCGGCAGACGTTCAATTGGTTGGCCGTGATCTAGCCATGGAAGAAATGCCGCATACGCGTTATTTGGAACCATCTTTCTGGACGGCTTCTGATGCTGAACAGGCAGAGGAACTCTTGAATGGAACGATGCAAGACTATGGTTGGTTCTCAATTATTTGGCCGTGGTCAAATAACTTCTTATGGGGCTTTCCAATCTGGTATCTGCCAAGTGATATGTATAGAGAGCTGAAAGGGCAAGACACATTGACTCTTGAGCAAGAGCTTTATTTATATCATGAAGATGTCGATGCTTATTTAGCGGAAATAGATCGTCGAAGAACGCCGCAAGTGAATTGGCTTGCTCCGTGGCGCGAGCCTCGCAGAGATCTTTCATTGAATGATGAGTTAACGTTAGAGAGGCTTGAGCGCGCTGCGAAGTCTGGAAATATTGCGCCAGCACCTTATGCTCCGGAGTTCGCGACAGATTCAACGGATTACGAAGAGTTTTTTTGGTTTTGGCCATTTGGCCAAGAGTATCCACTTGTGAAGTCTCTTCCTGTTCCAGGTCGTTCTGAATCAAGCGAGCGTAAGGAAGAGAAAAATAGGATTTTGGCGACCTTAAATTAGTTGTTGATTAATTGTTGAACGACTTTTTTGCCTGTTTTGAGTACGGCTTAAAAACACATAAAGTTTCGATAAAAAATCTCTAAAAAGGTGTTGACAGTTAGGCCTAAATCCTTAGAATGCGCATCTCGATTTGAGCAGGGGTGGTTAGCTCAGCTGGGAGAGCATCGCCCTTACAAGGCGAGGGTCACAGGTTCGATCCCTGTACCACCCACCAAATTACTTAAATCGAAACAGCTTTAAGATGCGGACCGGTAGTTCAGTTGGTTAGAATACCGGCCTGTCACGCCGGGGGTCGCGGGTTCGAGTCCCGTCCGGTCCGCCACTTAAGCTGTCACCCTGATGGGTGGTTAGCTCAGCTGGGAGAGCATCGCCCTTACAAGGCGAGGGTCACAGGTTCGATCCCTGTACCACCCACCAAATCCTAAAGTCGACTCTTTAGGTCTTAGTTTTAAAGATGCGGACCGGTAGTTCAGTTGGTTAGAATACCGGCCTGTCACGCCGGGGGTCGCGGGTTCGAGTCCCGTCCGGTCCGCCACTTTAAATTCCTTATGTCAAAATTCCTTTTTCTTTATGTCTCTTCGGTAAGCGCCTGGACTTATGCCTGTCCAACGTTTGAACGCGCGCTGAAATGATGATGGTGAAGAAAATCCTAGAATAAACGTAATTTCAGTGAAGTTGAGCCCTGTATCTCTCACATAGCTCTGAGCCAAGGCGTTACGTGTATTATCTAATAGTGTTTGATAATGATGACCTTCCTGCGCTAGTTTTCTTCTAAGCGTCCAGCCTGCTAATCCAAGTTTTTTCCCTATCAAGTCAATTTCCGGTGGTTTACCGCTAAGATTTTCAGAGATCAAATCTATGACTTGGTCTGAAATGCTTTTTCCTGATTTCCAAGTCATAAGTTCTTGTTCGCATATAGCCTGCATTTTTGAGAATGTTGGTTGATGGGACTGATTGAGTGCGAATGTCTCGTGTCCTCGCTTAAGGATCAATGCATTTTTTGATTGGCCAAATAAAACGGGGCATTGAAAAAAGTCTTCGAAATCTTCTTTGTATGATGGCAAAGGGTATTCGATCTCAATATGGTGACATTCAGCTTCGGGGCAATGACGTTGAGTGAAAGACCACCATGAGGCGAGCATCGTGTCGACAACAAAATAGTTATACCTATTGTATGGGCTAATGGAATAAAACTGACAATGAAGCCGGCCATCTTTCATAAAATGAGATGACTTTCCCCTAGTGTTGCGACTGTTTAGTAGCTCCATATCAATGATATGTGACAAGGATTGTTGAAGTGTTGGCGCGCAGGCCGCTGTATATCCCGCAAGCCCAATATGGCTATCTAAGGTGTTTCTTCCAAATTCTAAGCCAATTGATGGACTTCGAGTCATGCGAGCGGCTTCTCTCCCTAGTCTCATATACTTAGGAATACTGATTCGTGCGTCTGGTGTGCTGAGGTGTTCATTATTCAGTCCAAATGCCTTTTGCACAGGGAGTGGATCAATATTGTGTTCGGCTAGCGTATTGAGGACGACGCTAGCAAAGTTAACTGTGATATCGCCTAGCGACAGTTTCTGAATAGGAATCATTCTCTTATGTTAGCGTAAATGTTTAATAAAGTGATAAAAATGTTTACTGATGTTATTGATGCGGCCTTGTGTACTCGGTAATTTATTGCCTCGCTCTTATTTGAGTGTTTGTACAATCGCTTTTATAGGCGTGAACGTAAGATAGGTTTTTGGAGAAAATAATGACGCAGCAAGCAGGCCAAAGTTACCCGAATTTATTAGAGCCATTAGATCTTGGCTTTACGACTCTCAAGAATCGTGTGTTGATGGGTTCAATGCATACCGGTCTTGAAGAGTCTCCAAATGGCTTTGAAAAAATGGCCGCATTCTATGCTGAACGTGCTGCAGGTGGTGTTGGCATCATTGTAACGGGCGGTATTGCGCCAAATCCCGAGGGAGCTGTTGGCCCGGGTGCAGGAAAAATGAGTACGCCAGAAGAAGCTGAACACCATAGAGTTGTCACTGAAGCGGTACACAAAGAAGGTGGAAAAATCTGTATGCAGATATTGCATGCAGGGCGTTACGCTTATCACCCTATGCAAGTCGCACCCTCTGCGATTAAAGCGCCGATCAATCCCTTTGTTCCAAAAGAGTTAGATGAAGAGGGTATTGAAGAACAGATTGAAGCGTTTGCGAATAGTGCTGCAATGGCTCAGTTAGCCGGCTACGACGGTGTCGAAGTAATGGGCTCTGAAGGCTACTTTATTAATCAGTTTATCGTTTCTCACACAAACAAGCGTACAGATCGGTGGGGCGGTTCTTACGAAAATCGTATTCGCTTGCCAATCGAAATTGTCCGCCGTGTGCGTGAGCGTGTTGGTGAAGAGTTCATCATTATTTATCGTCTTTCGATGCTTGATCTAATTGAAGACGGAAGCACTTGGGAAGAGGTTGTTCAGTTAGCGAAAGAAATTGAAAAAGCGGGTGCAACGATCATCAATACCGGGATTGGTTGGCACGAGGCGCGAGTTCCAACGATTGCTACGATGGTTCCGCGAGCGGCTTTCACAAAAGTGACGGCGAAGTTGAAAGGCGAGATAGGTATTCCTCTTGTAACGACGAACCGCATCAACACGCCTGACGTTGCGGAAGATGTATTGGCAAATGGTCACGCCGATATGGTGTCTATGGCACGACCTTTCCTTGCGGACTCTGATTTTGTAAATAAATCTGCAGAAGGTAAGGCGAACGAAATCAATACATGTATTGGTTGTAACCAGGCATGCTTAGATCATACCTTCTCAATGAAGTTGACCTCGTGCTTGGTAAACCCTCGCGCATGTCATGAAACAGAGCTTAGCTACGTTAAGACGGCTTCTCCTAAGAAAATTGCCGTGGTTGGTGCAGGTCCAGCTGGCCTTGCAGCTTCTACCGTAGCAGCTGAGCGTGGCCACGATGTGACCTTATTTGATCAAGCGAGCGAAATTGGCGGGCAGTTTAATATCGCTAAATTGATTCCGGGTAAGGAGGAGTTTTACGAAACGCTTCGTTACTTCGGTGAAATGATCAAAAAGCATGGTGTAGATCTTCAGTTGAATACGCGTGTTGAAGTGGAAGATTTAAAAGCGCAAGGCTTTGATGAAGTCATCCTAGCAACAGGCATCAAACCTCGTACTCCTGAGATTCCGGGTGTTGAACACGAGAAGGTAGTGACCTACCTTGAAGCGTTAAAAGGCGCTAAGCCAATTGGTAAAAAAGTTGCTGTTGTTGGTGCGGGCGGTATTGGTTTTGATGTTTCAGAATTCATCACGCACAAAGGCGAGTCGCCAAGCTTGAATATTCCTGCGTTCATGGAGGAATGGGGTGTTGATCTAAATATGGATCATCAGGGTGGCATTAAGGGTGTCCAGCCCGTTCATCCTGAAGTTGAGCGAGAAGTGTATTTGCTTCAACGTAAGTCTTCTAAAGTAGGAAAAAACCTTGGCAAGACAACTGGTTGGATTCATCGTACGTCTTTGAAGCATCGAAATGTTAAGCTGGTTAACTCTGTTAATTACGAAAAGATCGACGATGACGGTTTTCATGTAATGATTGGCACGGAACCTAAAGTGCTTGATGTCGATACCATTATCATTTGTGCAGGCCAAGATCCTTTGCGAGAGCTACAAGATGGTCTGGAATCATCAGGTGTTAACGTGCACCTTATTGGCGGTGCGGATGTTGCTGCTGAACTGGATGCTAAACGCGCAATCAATCAAGGATCTCGTTTAGCGGCTGAGCTATAAGCACGTTTGTGTTGATATGAATATAAAGGGCCTGTTGGCCCTTTTTTTATATTTGTGAATTAAGTCTGTCTGAGCAATAAAAGAAAACAGTGTGCTTCTTCTAGCATCATCTAAACTTTCGGTTAGATAAGTTTAAATTGATGGTGTTTTTGGGGTAATTATGGGGCAGGCAGCCAACGAAGCCGTTTTCTTTATGAAGAACAACTCGGTTTCGCGTCAAATGTTGTTTTCGGAATTCGAAGCATTACTAGATGGTTTAAGTTCGATTCCGGAATATGTGGATGAAGATGCTCATGCTGTGTATACGGTCATTGACGGGTATGGCGATATTGACGCGCTTGTCTTTTTCAAAATTTACTTTGACGAAGAAAGTCATGCAGACACCTCATGGAATCTTCCTGTCGAGAAACTAGCCTCAATTAGCGGTAGTGGCCCAGATCTGGGCGGAGGACCAATTCGCTTAGCTTGTCGTTCTCAGTGTTCGATTAATTGGCACCAAGAGGATCTTTGGGATCCAGATATGAATCCTGGAACGAATGATTTTTTAGCGGTTCGCAAAGCGGTCAATACCAATCGTTTACGATTTAGGTTTCAAGAAAAACCAGAGGGAGAACCTGTTGGCATTCCAACTCTTGGTGCTAGCGATAATGAAGATGATTTACCTGTTTTAGGTGGCTCTGATCAAAGCTCTACAGCGATTGATGCGGATGCAGATAAACGAGTTAAGTTAGCGCGTATTCTGAAAGAGCAGCGCTTACGGATTCGTACCCTAGAAAAGCACAAGGAACGATCAAACTCTGAAATTGATCGTGAACAGCGCATTATTGTTCATGCATATAAAAATGAAATTCAATCCCTCAAACAAAATCTCGAGCAGCTCAAGGTAAGTAACGAACGCTTGCAAGAAAAGTTAAGTTCTCGAAATGAGCAGTATATTGATCTGCAAGATAAAGTGAGTGGCCAAACTCAGGTGGTAGAAGAGCTTCAAGAGAAGCTTAAAAATGCGAGCTCTGAAGAGAAAGATGCGCTAGAGAAGCAGAAACTAGAAGCTGAAATCGTTTTGTTGCGAGAGCAATTAGATCGTAGAGACTTGGATTTAGCATACCGCGATGAGCGGGAAGATTTACTTCGCGCAGAATTGGAAGAGCTTAAAGAGACAATGTCTGATGGTTTGGGCTCGAATGATTTGGTTGAA
This sequence comes from Oleiphilus sp. HI0067, assembly GCF_001635735.1. Lineage (NCBI taxonomy): Bacteria > Pseudomonadati > Pseudomonadota > Gammaproteobacteria > Oceanospirillales > Oleiphilaceae > Oleiphilus > Oleiphilus sp. HI0067. Next base: position 8,950 of record NZ_LWFI01001011.1, on the reverse strand, counting down.
AAGCTAAAAGAGATGGAAGTTGTTTATGTGGCGTATCACGCGGGTGTGGGTCATATATCAATGACATCGATTGACATACTTCGTTATGCCGAGAACCCAATGGCATTCGTGGCTGAAAAAGCAAAAGTCAGCGAGAAGGTTTACCGTGCTTGGTTAGCGCATTTTGAAAGCCCGTTGTGTCAGGAACCCCATGATGACGGTACTTTGTGCCATAACAAAGTGCGTGTTTGTGATAACCCTACTGATTTTGAAGTAGGTATTAGTGATCGTTGCGATCTGCATCGTATGGATATTTGATATGCAGGGTCTAAACGGGGAAGTCACTTTCCATGAGATGGCGCAAGATTTTGAGCATCCTCTGGAAATTTCTTCGTATGACTTGTCAGGTATAGTTGATCGCTATTTTGATACTAGTCGGTATCGTGAGCTCAGAGTGGATGTACTGCGGCTTGATAAAGTGCATCCATTTATCTCAGGAAATAAATGGTTTAAGTTAAAGCACTATTTGCTCTCTGCATCGCAGCAGAATATTTCTCATCTCGTCAGTTTTGGCGGCCCCTTTTCCAATCATCTTCACGCACTTGCCTATGCAGGTTATTTATTTGGTTTTCGCACGACTGGCATCGTAAGAGGGCATGCTCCGGTTTCCGATAAATTATCACCGACACTACAAGATTGTCTTAAGTGGGGGATGAGTTTGGAGTGGATGGATAGGCAAGATTATCGTCGTCATGCTGAAGTACCTGGTTTGGAACATGTTCAGGCGCTGTTTCCTCCCTCCCTTGTGATTCCTGAAGGTGGTGAAGGGGTTGATGGGGTAAAGGGTGTGGCGTCCCTATTTCAAACGCTTGATCTAGATCGATACGATCTAATTTTAACGCCGGTTGGTTCGGGTACAACGTTAGCGGGCCTGCATAATGGAGTGGGTGACTCTGCAAGGGTTGTAGGTGTGTCAGCATTGAAGGGGGCAGAGGATCTGTCGCAACGGGCTGCCAAATACATTCCAGGTAAGAGTCCCGAGCAGGTTGAAATTTGGCATGATTATCACCATGGTGGCTTTGCTAAAATGTCGCCGCTTTTAAGAAACTTCATTTCTAGTGTTCAATCAGAATACGGCCTGATGTTAGATCCGGTATATACCAGCAAAGCGCTATATGCTTTAGTGCATCAGTTTGCGCATCATAAGTTGGGTGAGTCAGTAAATGCTATGTTGCTTCATACTGGTGGGCTTCAAGGTTGGAGAGGGTTTCGATCTTCCTGAATTTGTTCGTAGCCTTTGTTTAACCATGTGCCGTGCACCACGAATAAAAGCTTGGCTTGTTTTGATTTTTTGTCAGTAGCTAAAACTAAAATAGCCCGCCCTTCTTTCTCTACATCTTGCTCTATTGATTCTTGCAGCTCTGATAAGTTGAGCGCGTCGTTTTGCTCTACCTGAATGTCGAGCCATTGCTTCTTTTTTAAGACAAAAAATGTGTCAGCCCAAGGATGTAATGCATACCAATCCTGAAACTCTGATACATGAACCCATACGCTATGCTGGTAGGCGTCTTCGTTTACATCTTCAAGGCTCATTTGATCTCTTAATACAGAGTTGAATGGTAGAAATAACCTGCCGCGAATAATACATTCCGTGGAAAACGGCGGTGCACCAAAGTGCTCTAGGCTAGAGAATGTTTCTTGGTGTTCGCTGAGTCTCAGTTGGTGTTCATTAAGATGTCGCAGTTTTATATCGAGCCGATCAATTTGGTTTGGGCCGACCCAATATGTTTGAGTAGATGAACCGGAAGAGTACGGCACGCCGAGATAGAACTTAATAGCGAGCTCTTGGTGAATAATTTGTTCAGTGTGTTTGTCGTGTACTAGAAAATCAAACTCGCCAAGTGTCACGCCGTCGACATTGATTTGAAGGTTTTTGGCCAGTAGTTCATATCGTTCACTGTATTCTAGGTAGCATTGCCAGAGCGACTCTACATGAGGGCCTAGAAAGTGACTGTTACTGTTCTGAAGTATTTCCTCGAGTTGCGGTCTAAGGCGCTGCTCATTAAGTTTGTCATCGAAAGATGCGCAGGTCTTATGCAATGCCGCAATGGTCTGAACATCGATGTTTACGATGTCTTTCTGCGCGATAAGCCAGTTCAAATTATTTAGCGCGAGCTTGATGTGATCTATTGAAGAATAAGATTTGTATTGCAGCTTAGAAACCATTTGTAATGCAATTTTCTGATACTATTGTCGTAAGTCTAAATTGCTTCGGTTAAAAAATCCCACAGCTAGAGCAAAAAAATCTCTTTAAGTGCTTCTTTGGAGTCACCCTTTTTTATGGAAAATTTTACGCATATTGGTTTGATTGGCCGCCTCGGTAGTGCAACGGTCATAGAAACGTTGCGCCGTTTGAAACGCTACCTCGTGTCAGAGGGGTACCATATTATTCTTGAGGAGCAAGTGGCTGAATTAATGCCAGGTCATGGTTTGCAGGTATCTAGCGTAAAGATGATGGGTGAGGTGTGCGACCTTGTTATTGTAATTGGTGGCGACGGAAGCCTATTAGGAGCAGCTCGGGAACTCGCTAAATCAAACGTTCCTTTATTAGGAGTGAATCGTGGGCGATTAGGTTTTCTTACGGATATTTCTCCTGAACAAATTGAAGATGGAGTCGATGCCGTTTTAGAAGGTGACTATGTCGAAGAAAAACGCTTTTTACTTGATGTATTGGTGCGCCGAAATGGTGAGCCGGTCGGTTACGGTTCAGGTTTGAATGACATTGTTCTGCATCCTGGTAAATCGACACGAATGATCGGCTTTGATCTCTTTGTTGAGGGACAATTCGTATATAGCCAGCGCTCTGATGGTTTGATTGTCAGTACCCCAACAGGATCAACCGCATATTCTTTGTCTGCAGGTGGCCCTCTTCTCCATCCCAAGTTAGATGCAATTGCTCTTGTTCCAATGTTCCCTCATACGCTGAGTAGCAGACCTATTGTGGTAGACGGGAAAAGTGAAATAAAGATTGTGATTGGTGAAGCGAACGAGATATATCCACAAGTAAGTTGTGATGGCCAGTATCACATTCCTGTAGCGCCAGGTGACACAGTTAGTATCACCAAAAAACCTTACTTAGTAAGATTGATTCATCCAACCTCGCACAATTTCTATGAAACGTGTCGTAAGAAGCTAGGTTGGGCTCATAACTTAATTGAGAGTTAAGTGACGTAGTATGAGTGAACATGTTCAAGGTTATGACCTGATCGGTGACGTTCATGGATGCGCCCAAACGCTAGAAAAGCTGCTGCTTAAAATGGGCTATCAACATGAAAACGGATGTTTTCGCCATGATAGTCGAAAGGTCATTTTTGTTGGTGATATTGTCGACAGAGGTCCTCGTATTCGCGAGGCTCTTCATATCGTTAAAAACATGGTGGATGCTGGCCAGGCTGAAATTGTGTTGGGTAATCATGAATATAATGCGATGTGTTATTGCACGCGTGGTCGCGATGCCGAAGATCATTTGTTCTTGCGTGAGCATAACGCGCGTAATCATCGCCAAATACGCGAAACGCTGGAGCAGTTTGAACCATACCCCGAAGAATGGCAGATGTTCCTGTCATGGTTTCATACGATCCCCTTGTATCTCGACAAGGGCCATTTTCGAGTCGTGCATGCTTGTTGGGATCGCCATGCTATCGAACATTTTAATACGATGAGTCCTTCTCGTAGCTTGTCGATGGATATGTTGTATGAGTCTGCTCGCGATGGAACCTTTCTAGAAAAAATGGTCGATCGCATGACGCGAGGCACATCATTAAAGCTTCCTGATGGGGAGAGCATCGTTAGTAAGGATGGGTATATCCGCAATATGTTCCGGACTAAGTTTTGGAACGATGACCCTAAAACCTATTCAGATGTTGTATTTCAGCCTGACCCATTGCCTGATGGATTGCTGGATCGAAAACTCTCTGAGCAAGAGTTAGATCATTTGATGTATTACGGCAAAGACGAGGTGCCAGTATTTGTTGGTCACTATTGGATGTCGGGAGCCCCCGCTCCTATCACGCCAAATGTTGCTTGCCTGGACTATAGTGCCGTGAAATACGGAAAATTAGTCGCTTATCGTATGGATGATGAAATGGCACTAGATGCTAATAAATTTGTCTGGGTAGATGTCACGCCATCATGAATGAAGTAGCACGCGTATCGATCGATAAAAATCTACAGCCTTTTTCAGAATGGTTACGTCGCCAGGGCGTTGAGCACCGAATCTCTGAGCTAGGTGGAGAGTTAGTGCTAGAACTTCAGCGCTTAGAGAATAAGGATCAAGTTCTAGAGGCTTTGAATTCGTACTTGGAGCATCCTGAATTAGAGCAGCAGTTATCTGCTGCGAATGCGGCCTCGTCACCTTTAAAGGTGCGTTTCTCTGCTGGGTATGATCGTGTAACACCGCAACAGGCTCCACTCGTTTTTATAGTCATTTCTCTTTGTGTGCTCGTTGCTTGGTTAACGGATCTTGGTGGAGGTGGTGAAGTCTTAAGAGCTCTACTGATCGTCAATCCTTTCGATATTTCGATGAACTTGAATTCTATTGAGGGGCGTTGGTCTGCATTGGTCGAAACCATGCAGTCTGGAGAGATATGGCGTTTATTCTCGCCAGATATGCTTCATTTTAGTCTCTTGCACATTGTTTTTAACTTGTTGATGTTTTGGATTCTAGGCGGGCAGCTTGAGTATCGAAAAGGTGCGCTCGCATTATTTGTGTTGATCGTTGTTGTCTCTGTCATATCGAATGTCGCGCAACTTTTAGATGGCGGCTATTTGTTTGGGGGATTGTCGGGTGTTGTGTACGGCTTGTTTGGCTATACCCGAGTTTGGTCGCATTATGATCGTCGCGTTTTCATGCCGGATGGATTATTTAAGTTTGCGTTGGTCTGGTTGGTAATTGGTTATACGCCACTAACAGAATGGATTGGCTTAGGGGCTATGGCTAATTCAGCGCATTTGTACGGATTGTTAAGTGGCCTTGTTTTAGGTTGGCTTGTGTTTGGTTTAACGGCTAAGCGCAATAGCGCGCCATGAAAATGGTCTAGGGGGAGATATATGAATTTTGAAGATGCTGCAAAGCAGCTAGACCCAGAGTTGTATGAAAGATTTAAAAAGGCACTGGAATTAGGAAAGTGGCCCGACGGCCGAACGTTGACGAAAGAGCAAAAAGAAATCTGCTTACAAACAGTGATCGTTTACGAAGACGCTCACGATATTCCTGAGAAAGATCGTGTTGGGTATGTGGATACCACGAAGAAAAAGAAAAAAGGTGATGATCCATCTGATGAAGTGCCTTTGCGTGTGTTGCACTAGAGCAGAATTAATAAAAATATAAGAGGTTATTTTGGAATTATTAGCGCGTGGTCGTTTGCAGAAAATGGCAGTCGATCATCAGACGCCAATCGCTTATCAACTTCATGTAGGTGATTCGGCCTTAAATATGTCTGAGTATCTGGGTAAGCCAATGAAGTTTGTATTTGAACAAGAGATTCGTTGTTCAAATTGCCAGAGAGTCACAAAGAAAAGTTTTAATCAAGGCTTTTGCTATCCGTGTTTTCAAAAGCTTGCGAGCTGCGATAAATGCATCATGAGTCCTGAATTGTGTCATTACGAAGAAGGGACGTGTCGCGAGCCAAGATGGGGTGAAATGCATTGTTTGCAACCGCATGTCGTATATTTGGCTAACTCGAGTGGTCTAAAAGTAGGTATAACGCGAGGCACACAAGTTCCCACGCGCTGGATCGATCAAGGCGCAATTCAAGCATTGCCTATCGCGCAGGTTTCTAGCCGTAAGCTTTCTGGTTTAATTGAAAATAAGCTAAGAGAGTGGGTAGGGGATAGGACTAATTGGCGCAAAATGCTTAAGCATGATGTAGAGGTAATGGATCTCGCTGCAGAGCGTGAACGTTTGTTTGCAGAGGTTGGCGACTACCTGTCTGAGCTGAAGCAAGACTATCCAGATGAGCACATAGAATGGCTTATAAGCGGCAATGAATATTCATTTGAATACCCTCATTTGGCTTGGCCTGAAAAAGCGAAAACATACAATTTGGATAAGACGCCAGAGATTGAAGACACATTGATGGCAATAAAAGGGCAGTATCTAATTTTCGAACAAGCTTGTTTAAATATTCGAAAATATGGCTCGTATGAAGTTTCAATTTATGCCTAAGCAATTATGCATAGCGAGGGCTCTAGGAATACAAAGATGAAAGACGCAGCAGCAAACATCACATATCTAAAAGACTATCAAAAACCGAACTTCCTCGTAGAGAGTATTTCTTTGAGCTTTAAGCTATTCGAGGACGGCGCTGAAGTAACGAATCTTATGCACGTTGTTAAAGATTTGGATTCCGAGTCGACAGAGTTGGCGTTGGACGGCGAAGAATTAGAATTGCGCTCGGTCAGTATTGATGGAGCTCTATTAAATAGTGATCGTTACTTGGTGACAGAGTCCGGTCTAAGCATCTCAGATATGCCGGCAGACTGTCAGTTAGAAATCGTGACGTGGATTAAGCCTCAAGAGAACAAGCGATTAGAAGGACTCTACAAGTCATCGACAATGTTCTGTACCCAATGTGAAGCCGAGGGTTTTCGACGCATTACTTACTATCTCGACCGTCCTGATGTCTTAACGATCTTTACGACAAGAATCGAGGCAGATAAATCCTTGTATCCAAATTTGCTATCGAATGGCAATTTGATTGAATCAGGCGAATTGGATGGAGGACGTCATTTTGCGGTTTGGAATGACCCCTTCCCGAAGCCGTGTTATTTGTTTGCACTCGTAGCGGGTAATTTGCATTGTCAAAAAGATACCTTCACGACAATGAGTGGTCGAGAGGTGCGTCTCGAAATTTTTGTCGAACACAAAAACTCAACTAAGTGTGATTATGCCCTTGATGCTTTGAAACGCTCTATGAAGTGGGATGAAGAGGTCTATGGTCGTGAGTATGACCTCGATATTTTCATGATTGTCGCGGTCGATGACTTCAATATGGGGGCCATGGAAAACAAGGGCTTGAACATTTTTAATTCTTCTTGTGTTCTAGCAAAACCCGATACCACGACAGATGCTTCATATCAGCGTATTGAAGCGATCGTTGCGCATGAGTATTTCCATAATTGGTCGGGTAACCGGGTCACGTGTCGAGACTGGTTCCAGCTAAGCTTAAAAGAAGGATTTACGGTTTTTCGTGATGCAGAGTTTTCTGCTGATATGAATTCACGTGTTGTAAAACGTGTCGAAGACGTTGCTTTACTCCGCACTGCGCAGTTTGCCGAAGACGCTGGCCCTATGTCGCACCCTGTACGTCCTGCCTCGTATATGGAGATCTCTAATTTCTATACCTTAACCGTGTATGAAAAAGGCGCAGAAGTTGTGCGTATGCTCCATACCTTGTTAGGCGCTGAACTGTTCCGCAAGGGATCTGACTTATACTTTGATCGCCATGATGGGCAAGCCGCAACGACGGATGATTTTGTTGCAGCAATGCAAGAAGTCTCAGGAAAAGATCTGAGTCAATTTAAGCGTTGGTATACGCAAAGTGGAACGCCAAGAGTAAACGTCTCGAGTGAGTTTGATGCGCAAGCGCAAACTTACATATTGCACTTTGAGCAATCATGTCCGCCCACGCCTCAGCAGGAAGTCAAAGAGCCGTTCGTTATCCCGATTGAGCTAGCCTTACTTAATGGGGATGGTGGCGAACAAGCGTTGTCTGCATTTGGTGGTCAAAAAAGCGCAGTTTTTGAGTTGACCGAGAAAACACAAAGCATTGTTTTGGAAGGCATTCCAGAAGAACCCATTCCGTCGTTGTTGCGCGGCTTCTCTGCCCCAGTAAAACTAAATTATAACTACACACAACATCAGCTTTTGTTTTTGATGGCGAATGATTCAGACGGTTTTAACCGCTGGGATGCTGCGCAAAGCCTAGCATTGCTTGAATTGAATGCCATGATCTCAACGGTGAAGAACGGTGGTAATGCTCAGCTCTCTAGTGCCTATGTCGGCGCGATTCGAAGCATCATTAGCAACGAGTCATTAGACAAAGCGATGGTCAGCAAACTGTTGCAACTGCCAAGTGCTGCTTATCTGATTGAGCTAGCAGAAGAAGCTGATGTGGATGCTATTTGTACTGCGCGAAATCTCGCTCGTAAGCAATTAGCGTTCGATTTACAGAAGGAACTGGTTGCATGTTATCAGCGTAATCAGGGGTGCGAGAAAGGCCTAAGTTACGCTGAAATGTCTGTTCGAGGGCTTCGAAATACTTGTTTAGCACTGTTGTCAGCCAATGCGAATGATGAATTCATGAGCCTTTGTCGCAAGCAGTTTGTTAATGCTCAGAATATGACAGACCAAGTTGGAGCATTGTCTGCCATGATTGCCTCGGGCAACAAGCAAGATGCCGATGACTTATTGGCACGTTTTTATGATCAGTGGAAAGAAGATGCTCAGGTTATGGAGTTATGGTTCTCTGTGCAATCGTCAGCGTCTTCATATGCTGATTTAACACACATTCAATCGTTGATGGAGCATCCTGATTTTGATTTCTTGAATCCAAATAAACTGCGTTCGGTTGTAGGTGTTTTTGCAAATCAGAATTTAGAGAATTTCCATAAGTTAGATGGTTCAGCTTATGCCTTCTTGGCAGACCAAATCATAAAGTTGGACGATCTAAATCCTCAAATCGCCTCGCGATTAGCCACGCCGTTGACGCGTTGGAAAAAATATAATCCTGCACGCCAAGCATTGTTACGAAGTCAGTTAACGCGAATTCAAGGCAAGTCGAATCTTTCTAAAGATCTTAGAGAGGTGGTTGATAAGAGTCTCGTATCATAAACGCATATCTCATTTTTAACGGAAAGCATGCATGGCATGCTTTCCGTATTTGCTCAAATCTTACGTTAAAACATAGGC
>NZ_LWFI01001010.1:0-1907 GCF_001635735.1 Oleiphilus sp. HI0067 | reverse complement strand
CTAAATAAACTGACTAATGAAACGGTCGATGTTTCGGCACGCCATATAGTCAACGCAGCAGGACCGTGGTTAAGCAAAATCTTTGAACAAAAAGTCTCTCAACTCAAACCAAGTAAACAAATTCGACTGATAAAGGGCAGCCACATCGTTGTTCCTCGAGTTCCAAATGGTGACTCTGCATATATATTACAGAACGAAGATAAACGAATAGTTTTTGTACTGCCATACCAAACAAATTACTCGATTATCGGAACGACTGATCAGGAGTATCTAGGAGATATAAATAAAATAGAAATTGATCAATCAGAAATCGATTACTTGCTCGACGTACATAACCAGCACTTCATTCATCAATTAGGGTCCCAAGATATTGTCAGTACTTATTCTGGGGTAAGACCATTATGTAATGATGAGTCATCAGATCCCTCAGCGATTACCCGTGATTACACTATTGATACGCAAAGCATTGACGGTCACTCAGCATTCATATCGATCTATGGCGGAAAAATAACAACTTACAGAAAGCTCGCGAATGCCGTTATGGCACAACTACAACGTTATGTTCCAAACTTACAAGAGGAATGGACAGAGCGACATCCACTAATAGGCAATTCAAAGCTTGGAATGACAAGACAAGGGATCACAGACCATCTTACAAGCCATTACCCGTGGCTCACGTCTAGCCTAGTTAGACGCTATGCATCAAGTTATGGGTTGCTAGCAGAGAATTTTTTGACTGGACGAGAAAGTATTAACGAGCTCGGTCAAGACTTCTCTAACGGCTTATATCAAGCTGAGGTAGATTACCTGATTAAAGAAGAATGGGCGCGAAATGCAAAAGATATATTATTGAGAAGAACCAAGCTCGGCTATCAGTTTTCAGATTCACAAGAGAAAACACTGCGTACTTACATTCAATCGTATCTGAATGAACCCAATATCACCCATTTAAACAGCGCTTGAGGTTAATCTAGCGCTGATGCACCTTGCTGCCTCGGCCATACAAGACTAAATTTGGCACCGCCAAGCTCTTCGCTCTTGCCAAGGAATGCTTGCCCGCCGTGCCAATACAAAATCCGACGAACAATAGATAATCCTAAGCCGTAGCCACCTGATGCCCTTGTGCGGCTATCATCTAATCTGGCAAATGGTGTAAATACAGACTCCCAATCTTCCTGAGGGATTCCTAGGCCATCATCTTCAACGTCGACCCGACACGTTTCTGAATCGCAACTAACGTTCACTTTGACTACACCCGAAGCGTAACGTGTCGCGTTACCAACCAAGTTTTGAATAGAGCGATGAATATATCGCGGTTCTATTTCGGTCTCCGCCCAGTCATCTGAATCTCGCTGAATAACTGCTTGTATATCTAGATTTGGACGCCCCACACTTTGCTCATCAACTACTTGATGGACAATATCCAACAAATTTGCCTGATGAAACGATAGTATCGGACCACCCTGCTCAAGCCTTGCGTAAGTTAAAATCTCATCAATTAGCTCATCTAACTCTTGAATGTCGCCATCGATTTCTTGCGCTTGCTTCCTAAGCGCTTCTTGATTTGGACAATCTTCAATCATTTGAACGCCAAAACGAATGCGCGCGACAGGTGTTCGCAACTCGTGCGAGACAGCGTGTATCATTTCCTTTTGTACAAGCATCAATCGCTGAATATGATCGGCCATCACGTTGAAAGCCGAGCTAAGCCTTTCAATCGCTTCACTCCCCTCGCTCACGTTCTTAACGCGGGCGTCTAATTCACCGCGGGCAATACGCTCTGCCACGGTTTCAACAGCACGCAACTTACGCTCATAGCCTTGAACAAAAATAGCAACCAGAGCGTACAGCGCGGATAAAACACCCGATATTAATAACACTACAACAGGAATCGAAACCAGACTAAA
>NZ_LWFI01001009.1:0-2019 GCF_001635735.1 Oleiphilus sp. HI0067 | reverse complement strand
TTTGCGTGAAATCGAAGGTTCCGCTAGTTTCAGGTGCTGCAATTCGTATGGAAGGGCAGTTGGCGATATATGATTCTAGAGAGGATGATTCGCCTTGTTATCGATGCTTATATGATGAGCAAGGTAACGAAAACCTTAACTGTTCAACCAATGGTGTGATGGCGCCGCTAGTTGGGGTGATTGGCTCAATGCAGGCTTTGGAGGCTATAAAGCTGGTGTCTGGATATGGTGAGCGCAGTGCCGGGAAATTGTTGATCTATGATGCTCTGTCTTTAGACTGGCGTACCTTGAAATTGCGCAAGGATCCTGAGTGCCCCGAGTGTGCGTAGTTGCGATTGAATAACAAAAAAGCCGGAGATTAAATGCTCCGGCTTTTTTGTTATGGGGTGATGCTAGTTACTTAATCATGAAAATTATTCGCGACGTAATCTGCTAGACGAGATCGTTCAACGCTTGTGAGTGTGATGTGAGCGTAGTGCTCCCAATTTCTCATGCGGTCGATCGCGTAACTAAATCCGCTTGTATTGGCGCTGAGGTAAGGTGTGTCGATCTGCTTGAGGTTGCCGATCGCGACAACTTTAGTTCCTGGGCCTGCGCGTGAGATGAGGCCAAGCATTTGCGCCGCGGTCAGGTTTTGGGCTTCATCAATTAGGAAGAACTTTCCTGAGAAGCTTCTACCTCGCATGAAGCTTGAGCTTTTTATTTTGACGCGATTCTTAAGAAACTCGAGCCCTGATTTTCGCTCAAACTCATTGCCTTCTGGGTTCGCCGCTAAGGTTTCGAGTGCGTCCGTAATTGCACCCATCCAAGGTTCGATTTTGGCTTCTTCTTCGCCTGGTAAAAAGCCTATATCTTCTCCCATCGGAACGGTTGCGCGAGTGACAATGATCTCATCGTAGAATTTATCTTCGTACACAAGTTGTAGCGCTGCAGCGAGGGTTAACAAGGTTTTACCCGTACCTGCATCGCCAGCTATCGTTACAAAATCAATTTCGGGGTCGGTAAGAATAGAAAGCGCGTAGTTTTGCTCCTGGTTACGCGCTTGAATACCCCAGCAATGATAATGTTGCTCGAAATCAGGGAGTATTTCGATCATAGCTTCTTTGCCATTGGTGGCGCGAAGAATGCCGCGAAAGTTTTGTTGGTTATTTGAGTTTGAGTAAATGTGCGTGTTGATCGGCCAATTTCCGACCCAAGGCGCTTTTATGTAATAGATAATGATGGTGCCGACATCTTGAGAGTCCTCGCGTTCGGTTCGGATTTCAACACCTTCAGCTTCCCACATCTCTTCAGTGATTTCTATTTGGCCGGAGAATAGAGATTCATCACCAATGCTTGCTACTTGGTCGTTACGATAATCTTCTGAGATGATTCCACGGACGACAGCTTTGATGCGCATGTTGATGTCTTTCGTGACAAGAACGACGCTTGTATCGGTATTCTCAAAGTCGTCGCGTAACTGTTTAGCGACATCAATGATTTCGTTATCAGCAACCGTTTGTCTATCTTTTTCGAAGGTTTGGAATATAAGCTTCCCGCCTCCGTCTAGGGCAATCCCCTCAGGGAGCTGGTCTATATCTGCTTGTGAAAGGAGTTCGTCGAGATAGCGGTGTGCTTGTCGCGCATTTCTGGCGGTATCTCGTTGGCCACGTTTGTGGCTANCAAGTTCCTCTAAGACGCGAAGAGGGATAAAAACAGTTTGTTCTTCGAATTTAAATATTGATTCAGGCTCGTGGAGCAGAACATTGGTATCAAGTACATAAATTTTACTATCGGTTTTTTTGTTACTTATAACCATCTTGAATTCCTTCGAAGTGAATGTGCATTTAGGTTTCGCGGCCCTCCGAGTTGTTTGCGCGCATCATTAACTTAGTTGAGTTGTTCGACAATAACTTTGAGTAAATCGTAAGTCGTAATGATGCCGCTTACGTCATCACCATGTTTTACAAATACTCTATGAAGGTGTTCGTTCATCATGAGTTTTGATACTTCTGTAATGGGAGTATCTTCAGGTACGGA
>NZ_LWFI01001008.1:0-1534 GCF_001635735.1 Oleiphilus sp. HI0067 | reverse complement strand
GCTACGGGCAGTCTGATCAGCTAGAAGCAAAGGCAAACGAGTTGATGGGGACAATGGCTTGTCATGGTTCTGTTCGGGCAAACCGAGTTTTGACGATAAGTGAGATGAATGCGCTGCTGCGTGAGATGGAAGAGACCGAACGTAGTGGTCAGTGTAATCACGGTCGACCAACTTGGACGACTTTGTCGATGCCTGAATTAGATAAGCTATTCTTACGTGGTCGATAGTTTCACTGCTAGGGTTTCTATGTCTTCGCTTCGTACTATGCCGCCGGCTATTTTTCTAATGGGGCCGACAGCTTCAGGTAAAACCGATTTGGCTATAACGCTGCGCAAGATATTGCCGGTGGAGCTTGTCAGTGTTGATTCAGCGCTCGTATTTAAAGATATGAATATCGGCACCGCGAAGCCGAGTGAGAGTGAGTTGCTGAAAGCGCCTCATCGTTTGATTGATATTATCGACCCTGCCGAGTCTTATTCTGTCGCACGTTTTTATGATGATGCGCTCAGAGAGATGAATGATATCGTTGCAGCGGGAAAAGTACCGCTTCTTGTCGGCGGGACGATGATGTATTTCAAGGTGTTAAAAGAAGGTATTGCTTCTATGCCTTCGGCTGATCAATCTGTGCGTGACTCAATTAATGCCTTGGCTGCGGAGAAAGGCTGGCCTTTTGTACATCAAGAGCTGGCTAAGGTTGATCCTGACTCGGCTAAACGTATTAAGCCAAATGATTCCCAGCGTCTTCAGCGAGCAATGGAAGTATACAGGGTTAGTGGTCGAACTTTGACTGAGCATTGGAGTGACCAAAAACAAGTCGGATCGGGAGTAGTTAATGGAGCTGGCAGACCTGATGGCGCGAGTTTACCTCCTATTCCGTTCGAGATTTTGCCGTTTGCGATTGCGCCGAGTGATCGAAAGTTGCTTCATAAAAGAATTGAACTAAGGTTTCGCGGTATGCTCGAGGCAAATTTTCAGCAAGAGGTCGAAACTTTACGAGCGCGAGGTGATCTAAGTTTGGACTTGCCCTCTATGCGTTGTGTGGGTTACAGACAAATGTGGGAATATTTGGATGGTACCTATGACTACGATACGATGATAGAAAAAGGGGTCGTGGCAACACGCCAATTAGCTAAGCGACAGTTAACGTGGTTGAGGTCTTGGCGGGATATTGTCTGGCTAGAAACTGGCGCGAAAAATAATATTGAGATAGTGTTGAAAAGTTTTAACGCGGCCTCATTTAACAACTAAACGTAAGATTGACTATAATTGCGTTAAATATTTAAAAAACGGGAGATTACAATAATGTCTAAGGGACACTCACTTCAAGATCCATACTTAAATGCACTCCGCAAAGAGCGCATTCCAGTATCTATCTTCTTGGTAAATGGCATCAAGTTACAAGGTCAAATCGAGTCTTTCGATCAGTTCGTCATCTTACTCAAAAATACTGTTAGCCAAATGGTATATAAGCATGCCATTTCTACTGTTGTACCTGCGCGTAATGTGCGTATGCCGTCAATGGATGAAGAAGCGG
>NZ_LWFI01001007.1:0-1209 GCF_001635735.1 Oleiphilus sp. HI0067 | reverse complement strand
AAGCCAGACAAGGTAGTGATGACTATAATATTGGTAATATCTCTGCTCGAGTTTACCGACTAACAAATGAATCTCTTACCAAAGTCCCTGTTGCGGATTTGGCTGAAAAATACTGGGACAAACGATCCGTTGTTAGAGTGCGCCGAAACGGTGAGGTCTTGGCCAGCAACCCCAACATCAGGTTACAGCTAGACGACGAAATTCTAATTCTTGGCACCGCGGAATATTTCACAGAAATTCTTGCTGATGTGGGCCAAGAAATTACTCCGGAAAAGAATACTGATGCTTTAATCGATACCGCTCAAATCGTAGTCATCAATCCTGCTATCACAGGCAAAAAACTATCAGATATCAAGTTACCCCAGCAATACGGCGTGCTGCTTAAAAAGCTTACTCGCACGCGCGTAGAAATCCCATGTGATCCCGATATTGAATTAAAAAAAGGCGACATTCTTACCGTAACTGGTTTGGGTGAATACATTGACCTGCTGGGTAAGGACCTTGGGCACGTTGAACGTGCAATGATGGAAACAGATATGGTGACCTTTTCGTTCGGGATCGCTATCGGCGTATTGATTGGCTTGTTTGCCGTTAACATTGGTAACCTCTCGATTGGACTTGGTTCCGCAGGAGGCCTACTGGCATCCGGTTTAGCAATTGGTTATCTGAGGAGTGTGAAACCTACTTTTGGACGTATGCCTGACGCAGCTAGATGGTTTTTGATGGAGTTCGGTTTATTACTATTTATGGCGGGAGTTGGACTGCGAGCCGGCGCCGACATTATCGAGACGCTTGCAGCCGCAGGCCCAACATTAATTTTAGCCGGCATCGTGGTAACAACCGTCCCCATTGCTGCTGGTTACTCATTTGGACGCTTGGTATTAAAGATCCACCCTGTTTATTTACTGGGGGGAATCACCGGTTCCATGACCAGTGGTGCATCATTGAGCGTCGTTACAAAGGCAGCAAACAGCAGCTTGCCCTCGCTTGGTTATACTGGAGCCTATGCTTTTGCAAATGTTTTACTAACAGTTGCTGGCAGTATCATACTTTATTTTTAGTTAACGAGACTTCCAAAAACGTTTCTGCAACCACCAGAAGGGAAACTCAATGCGAGTTATCCCTAAGACTTATTTTTATCCACTTTCAACAATAAGGCCGGCAAAAAGAGGAAGTTACAAATTAAGGCGATCGTGATGGTAATCTCCA
>NZ_LWFI01001006.1:0-3524 GCF_001635735.1 Oleiphilus sp. HI0067 | reverse complement strand
AATGCGGTTCCAAACGATTTCCAAATCAATACATCAACGCAGTCGATTAAAGAGCCCTCAGGTTTGATGACAGCGATTTCCTCAGGCGATGAAGTCGCTATGAAGGAACGTATTTTGGCGGGAGACTCTGTGAATGCAGAGTTTGAGGGGCACACACCTCTGAGATACGCGATCAGCGCAAAGCAAACACGCATGGTTCAGATTTTATTACGTGCCGGAGCGCAGCCTAATTGGGCCATGCAGCCCGGACAAGAAAGTGTGCTCATGCTTGTTAGTCGTTTAGGATTGAATGATTTAGTCGTGGCGTTTATTCGCTCCGGTATGGCATTAGACTATGCGGATGCCTCTGGTCGCACAGCACTAACAGAAGCGGCGATGAATGGGCATCTTACAACCGCTAATGTCTTGATTAATGCAGGCGCTGACGTAGACATAGTGTTCGAAGGGAAGTCACTACTGATGCACTTGGTAGAACAAAACAGCATGTTATTGGTGAAGCCAGTTATTGAAGCAGGGGCTGATGTGAATTACGTGTCTAACATGGGGGAGAGCAGCCTAAGTATTGCTCGAGAACAGCAACTCCATGAGTTAGACTTAATGTTGGTTCAGGCGGGCGCACGATTGTGACAAGTACGTGCATTAAGTAAACTTCGCAAGATAATTTTAAGTACAACTCACAACGGATTCTTCATTATGTCACGCCATCAACAAATCTCTGTTGGCCCAATGCCTTCTCAGAAAGAGGATTACTCTGAATACGAAGAGACTCAGGTCCTTTGGGGGCGAATTGGCTTGATCTTTGGCGTCGTGTTTGCGGTCGCTTTTTCGGCGCTTTACCTTGTCTTTGAGCCACTGAATGATACTCCCACCGTTGTGAGTGTAATTGAGCAGCGCAAGATTGCGGCTGCACAAGAGACAACTATTATGGAGAACACACAAGCGCCAAGCGAAGAAGCGGTTGTGGCAGCGCTCGAATTAAAGAGCGATGTTGAGGCTGAAGTAGACCCTACGCCAGTGGCATTAACTCAGCGAGCAGCTTCATTAACGCAAACTGCGGTGCAAGCGCCCGTATCGGCAATCTCTACATTAAATCCTGCGATCATTTCGGCGAGTTTAGCGCGAGGTGTTGATGAGAATCGACATCCTATTGATCTGCTTGGCTATGAAGTGAGTATGGATGGTGAGAATCTGATTAAGGTCGTTCTTCATACTGAAATGCTAAACATTCAAGGTACAACTCTTTTTCACGAGTGGTTTTTGAATGAGAAGCGTCAGGCAAGGGTGCGTATACCGGTCAATGCTGACGAGCAATTAAGTTATTCCAGTAAGTTTATTGATAAGTATATGACGGGTGATTGGTCGGTACGTGTGAGCGATGCTCAGGGAGAGGTCTACGCACTGGCGAATTTCAAAGTCATTCGCTAAACGTGCTGTTTACACTTAAGAAGCTAATCGGTGGCTTATTAATGCCGGTTTCGGTCGTGCTGTCGCTTGGTTTGCTTGCTTTGCTATGTAGCTGGAAAGGCAAGCACTCTTGGGCTAAGAGCCTAATGTGTTTGGCACTCGTAGCGTTATATCTTTGTTCGATCAAACCTATCGCTCATCTTATTGCTCAGCCGCTTGAGTACCGATATAGCCCGTTTGATGGGCAAGATGTGCCGTACGTTGTGGTGCTTGGTGGTGGTCATACGACTGATATGCGTGTCGCGTCTCTGCATCAATTGAATCGTACATCTTTGGCTCGTTTGCTAACCGGTGTTGAGATTGTGAAGCTGCAACCAAAAGCTACCTTGTTGGTGTCTGGCTATGCGGGGTTTGATACGCAAAGTCATGCGCAAGTCGCGGCAAATACGGCGCAGTTATTAGGCGTTGATGCAGATCGCATTTTATTGCAAGCCAATGCTAAAGATACGTATGAGGAAGCGCTTGCTTGGCGAAATATAATTGGTATGCAGCCTTTTGCATTGGTGACTTCAGCAATGCATATGCCCCGTGCGATGGCGTTGTTTGAAAGCTTAGGTATGCGACCTATTGCTGCGCCAGCCAACATAGAAGCAAAAGGTGATCGACCTTTGGTTTGGCGTGATTGGATTCCGACAGCAAACAACTTGGCAATTGTTCAAGCAGCGTGGCATGAATATTTAGGGATGTCTTGGGCTTGGCTTAACAAAACACTAAAAGAGGCGGTGTAATGGCGTTCAAAGGTGAAAAGAATTTTTCACACCGTAGTGCAGATAAAGTGGGCGTTTTATTGGTGAATCTGGGTACGCCTGAGGCTCCAACGGCTAAAGCGCTACGTAAATATCTGGCTCAATTTTTATCGGATCCTCGTGTTGTTGAGATTCCAAAACTGATATGGATGCTGATCCTACATGGCATCATTTTACGTGTTAGGCCTAGCAAATCTGCTGAAGCGTATAAAGAAGTATGGACTGAGGATGGTTCACCTTTGATGCTCCATTCTTTGGCGCAAACACAAGCCATTCGTGAGAAGTTGCGTGCCGAGTATGGCAACAATGTGATGGTTGAGCTCGCAATGCGTTATGGTGAGCCCTCAGTATCGAATACGCTTGATCAAATGATGGCGGAGAGTTGCCGCAAACTAGTTGTGTTGCCTTTATATCCGCAGTATTCAGGAAGCACTACGGCCTCTGTTTTTGATGATCTCGCAGCAGATTTTACGCAACGTCGTTGGTTACCCAGTTTTCGATTTATTAGCAGTTATCATACGAATCCAGCCTACATCAATGCCTTGGCCCAAAGCATTCAACAGCACTGGGCTGAGCATGGTCGCTGCGACAAACTCGTATTTTCTTTTCATGGTGTACCTCAACACTTTCTCCATTCTGGAGACCCTTATCACTGCCAATGCCATGTCACTGTCCGCTTACTTGCCGAACAGCTTGGATTGAATCAAGACGAATATTTAACCTGTTTTCAATCGCGTTTTGGCAAAGCTGAGTGGTTGAAGCCTTATCTTGATGCGACCATGAAATCTCTTCCAAATGAAGGGGTAAAATCAGTACAAGTCGTGTGTCCTGGTTTTTCATCGGATTGCTTAGAAACACTCGAAGAAATTGCCGGAGAAAATAAGGAATACTTTATGGAAGCTGGAGGCGAACGCTTCGAATATATTCCGGCATTAAATTCTAGATCAGAGCATATTGAAGCCTTGATTGGTTTCATTAATGAAGAGGCTGGTGCTTGGTTTGATGGGTTAAGCGAAAGCGTAGAGAACGTCGAGCGAGAACAGCGATATTCAAGCCATAAGTACAATCAAAAAAATAAATAAAAATCAGAGAAAGGAAGATATAAATGCGACAAGTAATAACAGCTTTTCTAGCGGTCTTTATGTGTATGGGACTAGTTGGTCAAACATTAGCGCAGCCTAAAGTAGAAGACGCGTGGGTTCGTTTGATGCCACCAAATGCCACGGTGACGGCGGCATATGCGAAGATCAACGTTTCGCATGCTGATGAGCTCATCGCAGTATCATCGGCTATTGCTAACAAAGCAGAAATTCA
>NZ_LWFI01001005.1:0-1158 GCF_001635735.1 Oleiphilus sp. HI0067 | reverse complement strand
AGTAATTCGTCCGGAGGGTCTGACAGAGCGAAGTAAGGGCATGATCACCGTGGGTCCGCTGACCACGACAATCGAACCAAACAACATCGCGAGAGATAAAGGGATATCGAGCGCTAGATACGCGGCAAAAGTTGCGATAAAACAAGTAACAACGGTGCCCGAGGCTAGTAGGTTACGCACCATTTTGCCGTGACCACCGAGCTCAGAAAACTTAAGGGTTAAACTTCCCTCAAATAAGATAACCGCTACGGCTAGAGAGATAATCGGAAAAAGCATGTCTCCGAGAAGGCCGTCTGGGTTCAACCATCCCAGCCACGGGCCAAGGATGATTCCCGCAACAAGCAAGAACAAAATAGCCGGTTGGCGTAAACGCCATGCGACCCACTGACAAATTAATGAGACGACGCCGATTGAAGCGAGAGTAATAACGCTGTGTTCAAGCATCGAGGCTTTCCTTGGGGATCAACACATCTCCATGGCCCGCTCAACGCAGGCAAACTGGCTAAAATAAAACTTATCTAGCCAGTTTAGCAAGGATTCTCGATACGCCCACCATTGCGAACACAGATGTGACGGATGTGACTGCACCAAAGCCTGAAGCGCAATCCAACTTAACAGGTCCGGCTCCATCAGGTTTCGAAGCGCACACACTGCCATCGAGTTGGGCATACTTTAATTGTTCGGTTGAGTAGACACACTCAACGCCAAACTTACGTTTTGGATTGCGGGAATAGTTATGTAAGCGACGCAAGTTGTTTCGAATCTTCGCCAACAATGGGTCTTGCGTGGTGCGCGCCAAATCTTCAATCTGGATTTGTGTCGGGTCTAATTGTCCGCCAGCGCCGCCGCAAACCATCAATGGAATTTTGTTTCGACGGCAATGCACAACAATAGAAGTTTTTGCCTTCACGCTGTCCGTGGCGTCAAACACATAACTAAATTCTGTAGTGAGTAAGTCACCGACATTTTTAGGCGTTAGAAATGTGTGCTTCACATGGACTTGAATATCAGGGTTGATCTCTTTAAGACGCTCAGCCATTACCTCAGTCTTCATATGGCCAACCGTATTCTGCAAGGCATGGACTTGTCGATTGATATTCGAAACACACACATCATCCAAATCAATCAAGGTGATTTCACCAATACCTGAACGCGCTA
>NZ_LWFI01001004.1:0-2206 GCF_001635735.1 Oleiphilus sp. HI0067 | reverse complement strand
TAACAACGCTCTAGGTATTTGGGGATAGTCTTTGTTTGCAGTAACTTCTTGAAAGCTTTTTGACAAGCGAACAATTTCACCTCGAATATGGCATTCATCAAGGAGGAATTTTTGGAAGGAATCTCCTTCAAGCATAATTATCTCTCTGTCTCTAATCGTTTCGTTGATCTTTGAAACGATGAATTAAACGACGATCCCGTTTATTCGGTCTTCTAAACGGTACTGGCTGACTTTCGCGTTCCGCACGACGCTCCGCCACTTTCTTTTCACGCTCTATTCGACTTTCTTCCGTTTCTTCGTATAGCTGTTGCTAAGGTTGCGTTTTGACGACGATCTGACAAGCTAGCCACTGTCACGACTTTATCCACCCAGCCTTGTCGAATTTGCAAAGTAGCGCCCAAATCGACCGTCTTACCTGGTTTGCAACGCTGACCGTTGTATTGCACTTTGCCGCCCTCTACAGCTTCTTTAGCCATAGACCGGGTCTTAAAAAATCTTGCTGCCCACAACCATTTATCGATACGAACTTTTTGCTCAGAACTTTCTGTCATGACGAAGGCATTACATCCATAAATGAAGACAACAAAGGATAGTCACTTTTCACTCTCATAGGTCCGCGGCTATCTGGTTTTACGATATTGATCAAATGCACGAGTCCCGCTTTTTTAGCAGAATGAAGGACATCTTCATTATCATCAAAAAATACTGTTGAGCGTGGATCAAAATGTACTTTGTTGCGCAAAGCTGTCCAAAACTCTGGATCTTCTTTCGGTAAGCCAAAATCATGAGATGTATGCACTTCATCAATATAATCGCCTAGATTGGTGCATTGCATCTTAATTTCAACACCTGCTCTGTGAGAATTTGTCACAAGCAATACGCGATAAGGTCCAGCGGATATTGCACTCAGGAATTCTTCAGCAAATGGCCGGTAGGCTATTTTGTCTTTCACTTCATGTTTTAATTGGATCAAATCCATATCAAGTAAGTCAGACCAATAATCAAAACAATACCAATTTAAGGTTCCTTTAAGATCTCGAAAATACTTGCTCAGAAATGTATTCGATTCTTCAAGCGTCATTCCTCGCGTATCAGCGAAGCGCTTTGGAAGATGTTGCATCCAAAAATAATTATCGAAATGCAGGTCTAACAAGGTGCCGTCCATATCAAGGAAGACGGTATCGATTTGATTCCAGTTGAGCATCAAACTCTCTATACTTTATGGCAATTGATTCGATGCATTTTAACGAAGCAGGGTAGCTATGTCAGATTTAAGCGCGTTTTTTGAACCACTTTCAGTTATTGCCAAGGATGCCGGCAAGGCAATTTTAGAAGTATATAACTCAGATTTTCCCATCGAGATAGATACTAAAAGCGACGATTCCCCTGTTACCAAAGCCGACTTAGCGGCACACAAAATCATTGAAAAGGGTCTACGAGCCCTAACTCCAGATATCCCTTTTTTGTCAGAAGAGGGTGGTCTACCAGAGTATACAGAGCGAAAGCATTGGCAACGCTACTGGCTTGTTGATCCATTAGACGGCACAAAAGAATTCATTAATAAGAATGGCGAATTCACCGTTAATATCGCCTTCATTGAAAACCACGAGCCAGCGCTTGGACTCGTTTATGTTCCGGTAACAGATACCTTATACTTGGGCGGCCTAGCATTCGGAAGCTTCAAAAACTCAGCAGGATTACACGAACAAATTGCGATCAAGCCCGTTAATCTCGGCACCACATTAACGGTTGTAGGAAGTCGTCGACACGGTGCAGAAGCGCTAGATAGCTTGTTAGAGAAAGTTTCAGATACGTTCTCGAATATCGATCGTGTAGATATGGGTAGCTCCCTCAAAATTTGCGCCTGCGCTGAAGGATCCGCTGATTGGTATCCACGCTTAGCACTCACTTGTGAATGGGACACCGCTGCGGCGCACGCTGTTCTGAAAGGCGCCGGCGGTGAAATCTATACTCCGGAACTCACACCATTGCGTTACAACACAAAAGAAGAAATGTTGAACCCTTTCTTCCATGCCGTAGGTGACACGAGCTTTGATTGGAAAAAATTTCTATAAGCGGAAATTATCAGCTATTCAAAACGAAAAAAGCGCGACCTTTTTCAAGATCGCGCTCTTATAAAACCTTCAAAGCTATGGCAGCTTAATCTTCTTGCTCTACCACATCATTCGCTTTTCGGCCGTTTAAG
>NZ_LWFI01001003.1:0-1128 GCF_001635735.1 Oleiphilus sp. HI0067 | reverse complement strand
ATGTTATTAGGCCTCTGAAACTGCTAGTTCGCATTATTGGTCACTTCCTACATTTTTAAATTCGCACAACCTAAGGATTGTAACGAATTGCAAGCGCTTGCAAAGGCATATACGTCACGAAACCGTACTCTTTTCTTCGATACTTAAATGCTCGAAGCGTTTGGATTTAAGCGGCAATCGTTTGCCAAAAAGCGCTGGCATAGAAATTGGTTAGTTCTCAACAAATAAATAATTTTGTCGTCTTGCTAGTAGGTAGTTCGGATGCGTAGGTTTACCTTGTCTCAATATGTTTTAGCTTTTTTGCTTACTCTACAGTCTGCCGTTTCTTTTGCGCAGTGGTTCGAGTCGACAGGAGAGGCTTCACTTTCTGACGTGAGCTATGTTGAGGCGCGAGAAGCGGCCAGACAAGATGCACTAGCTAAAGCGATGCGCGCCTTTATCGAACGCAAAGAGCACAATTCACTCGTGAATGGGCGAATAGAAGCGAGTAGTGATAGTTTGGCAAGCAAAATTCGAGTACTAGAAGAACGTATTAAGCACGAACACGTTGCAGGTGATTATCTTAGTATTCAGTATGCTGTTGATCTTGATGCCTCGTCAGAGTGTCTGAACTCTGATGCGGGCCGATTCAAAAAATCAGTGGCTGTACTTGGCTTTAATTTACAAGTCCCAGATCAGGCAAGTATTGGCCGGTTAAACGGTGTTGAGCAAGGCTTGTCTAGCGCGCTGTCTAGCGCCTTGTCTCAAGTAGATTCCTTGTCTGTGCTCCAGCAAGCTGATGTTGGCGCCTATCGCCCTATGATCAATGCACCGACTCAAGTTACAGAACAGCGCTTACTCAGTCATGCGATGCAAGAAGCGAAAAAACTTAATGTTCAGTTCGTAGTTTCTGGAGTGGTTCGTGATATGGGTTTAGTTAATCCAAAGGCTTATGAAACCTCGGTGTGGAGAAAAAGTATCAAGTTCTTTGCTCAAGCAGACGAGCGACGTCGATTCTCGGTTGATCTGTTTGTTCATGATGGATTGACGGGCGAGCTTGTATGGCGAGAAAACTTCGCGACGCAAGGAGATTGGTCTCCAGATTTATCTGATGAAATAGGCTTTGCTACACAAGCTTTTTGGAAAACA
>NZ_LWFI01001002.1:0-728 GCF_001635735.1 Oleiphilus sp. HI0067 | reverse complement strand
CGATCTCACCGTCAAAATGGAAAAGCAATCGTCAGACGAACTTGGCGCGCTCACGTACTCCTTTAACGATATGACCATGCAAGTCAAACAGCTCATTGAAACAGCTCGCTTCATGATTAATGGCTTATCGACTGACGCAAACAAGCTCAACGACATTGCAACGGAAACACGCGACACTTTCCACAAACAAAAAGCTGAAACCGATGAAATCTCAAATGCGATGACCCAAATGGTTGCAGCAGTTGGTGAAGTCGCTCAAAACACGGCTCAAACCTCTGAAGCGGCGCAACAAGCTGAGGCACGTGCACAAACTGGACAATCGATCGTTCAAGCAACCGTTACAGCTATTGATCGCCTAGCGAACGAAATAAAACTTTCTGTCGACCACATCCACAAGGTATCGGACGACAGTAAAGAAATTACGAATGCATTGGTCGAGATTAAAGCCATTGCAGAGCAAACCAATCTTCTCGCTTTGAATGCCGCGATCGAAGCTGCTCGAGCTGGAGAACAAGGACGCGGCTTTGCCGTGGTAGCTGACGAGGTACGAACCTTGTCACAGCGCACTCAAAAGTCGACCGAAGATATCGATTTAATGGTAGACAAACTCCACAAAGGTGTTGGTCTTGCTGTCAACTCAATGACCAAGAGCCACCAAACGACTGATGAAACGGTTTCACACAGCGCTGAAGTCAGCGCGGCCCTCGAACAAATCGTAAACAGCGTAG
>NZ_LWFI01001001.1:0-1150 GCF_001635735.1 Oleiphilus sp. HI0067 | reverse complement strand
TCGAGCTTCTAATCAGTCGAATATTGTCTAGGTTTGCTTGCATGCCGCGGGCTTTTACTAGCTCGGTGAGTACACCAGTGATCTCTCTGTGTTCCGTGCCTGGGCAGTTAATGCGCGCAACGCCATCATCATTTAACAGGTTGATCCATGCGTCTAGCTTTGAGAAATCAAAGCCTTGCCCAAACTCGATATAATCAAACTTTTCGATGTCTTGTGGTGGTAGCGCGTAGTCAGCAACAGCGAACTCAAGATTATCACATGCGCTATGTTGAGTACGCATAAGGGCATAGGCCATGTCTATTTGGCTCGCGTCAGCGCCTAGGACAGAAACATTAGTGAACTGATTGGCGTAGTCGAAGGCCTTTTGGCCAGAACCGCAGGCAAGTAATAACACGCGAACAGTTTTACCTTGCCAACTCGAAGGTGGAAGAGTTGGTGCCAGCTTTTGTTTCAAGGTTGCGTAGAAGTCTTTCTTCTGAGGAGTCTTGATCGCCGCCCAGCGCTCTTTGCTTCTCGGAAGGCCGTTCTCTAACAGTTCCGCCATCGTTTGACCAAACAATGTGTAGCGAGCATGATGCTCTTTGCTTAGTTGATATAGCGACACCTCTAACAGGCTTTGCATGGCGATTGGCCAGTCTTCTAAGTCGTAGCGTAGTAAGTCAAACGAGAAGCTCTGCACGTAGACTGCTTCGTACATACCCAAGAGAATTAATGCGCCTGAAATATCATCTATATCTGCCTTTTCGTAGCCGATATTCGTTGCGATCTGAAGCTGTATTGCCTTGATATGGTTTTGTTCTTCTTCTGTCGCTATGAGTGCGTAGTCGGTGTGGGATGCGTAAACACCAATTGCGATTGCGCAGGCTTGAAGCTCAGTTCGAAGAGTTTGGTTGATCGCGCATTCTGAAAAGATTGAAAGTCGAAGTAGGGTTACTAACTCTTCGAAATGTACGCTAGGTACAACGCCGGTCTCTAAGATACAGAGAAGCAATTCATCTTGAGCAAGTACATCGATGTCTAGTGCGGCTTCAGGATTTGTTAGATCATATTTATGCGTGATCAACTGCCCAGCGAACTCAATCAAACGACGCGTATCGATATCTTCTAGACGAAGCAGGTAATTAAGAAGCAGCTCTAACTCAACGGTGTA
>NZ_LWFI01001000.1:0-57305 GCF_001635735.1 Oleiphilus sp. HI0067 | reverse complement strand
TGAAATCGATAGGAACGGCGCCTCGTCCCTGATGGAATAATTGATGATAAGCATGTTGTCCGTTGGTGCCCGCTCCACCGAATAGCAATGGGCCACTGGCATAGCTAATTTGATGGCCTTCTGTATCAGCGGTTTTACCATTGCTTTCCATATCGAGTTGCTGTAAGTGCTCGGGCAAGAATCGTAGTTGATGGTCATAAGGGATAACCGCAATCGATGCGTGACCTAAAAAGCTCCGGTTCCACACTCCGATAAGCCCCAGCATTACAGGCAAATTGTTTTCGAATTCAGTTTCGTAGAAATGTTTATCCATGGCTTCTGCGCCATGCAATAACTTAATAAAATTATCGAAACCAAGTTGGAATGCGATTGGAAAACCTATTGCAGACCATAAAGAGTATCTACCGCCAACCCAATCCCACATAGGAAGAATATTCTCTTCGGCAATGCCAAAGGCACACGCTGCTTCTATATTGCTTGAAACAGCAATAAGGTGGCGTGAAATATCAGCACTCGGACCAAGCTTATCTTTCAACCAGTCTAGGCAAACGTGCGCATTCTCAAGTGTTTCGAGGGTAGTAAAAGACTTGGATTGGATCAGGAATAAACAGCGTTCAGGGTCGAGTTGCTCGAGCACGTTAACTGCATCGCTACCATCTATATTCGATACAAAATGTGTCTCGAGGCCATCAATATGAAAGTGCTGTAGTCCCTCAATGACCATTTTCGGCCCCAAGTAAGACCCGCCAATTCCGATGCTGACAAGCTGCGTAATTGCTTTGCCAGTTGATCCTAGCCATTCGCGTTTATGAAGAGAATCAACCAGACTCTTTATTTGTTCTAACGCTGCATTGACTTCCTGATGAATTTCAGGCGCTGAAGCTCGAAGTTCTTTATGATTTAAGGCGCGAAGAGCAGTATGCAATACAGCACGATGCTCAGTTGCATTGAGCTCTTGTCCTGAAAATAATGCGCGAGTCTGATCTTTGAGATTTGCGTTATCGGCTAGTTTAATTAGCGCCTTGTGTACGGTGTTCGAGACTAAATTCTTGGATAAATCTGCATACACATATGGAGCTTGAATGCCGAAGCGATCAAGGCGATTTGGGTCTTCCTCAAAGTAATCAAGCATACGCTCATACTTCGCTTTGATAGCGAGCTTCTTTAGAGGTAGATAGCTATGGTTTTGATCGAGTCTCATGCCAGTCCTTGTGCGTTTTTGTTATTTAGTCAGTTAACGAAACTCGAATATTGTCTATTAACCGCGTTGCTCCTAAAAAGACTGCAGCAAGGATTACAATTTCCTTATCCGCATCCTTAGCCGGCAGAAGTGTATCAACGGATGCAATATTAAGATAATCGAGTTTAAAGCCATTCTCTGTCAAAGAACTAATCGCTTGCTGACGTGCAACGACGATATCTTCGTTCGACTCTAATGCTTTTTTAGTTTGTTGAAGAACCGCAAAAAGCTTACTTGCTCGCAGGTGTTCCTCTTCATTTAGATAACCATTGCGAGAGCTCAATGCAAGGCCACTTGGCTCTCTACAAGTCGGTACGCCGACTATTTCAATAGGAAAACATAGATCATTAGTAAGCTTTCGAATCACCATTAATTGTTGAAAGTCTTTTTCTCCAAATATGGCTTGGTCTGGCTGAACCATGTTGAAAAGCTTCGTAACGATGGTAGCAACACCGTCAAAGTGTTTTTCCCTACTCGCACCACAGTGATGTTTGGTTATGTCTGGGACATGAACGGTTGACTCAGCCTTCAAGCCCCCAGGATATACTTCAAAAATATTAGGCGCGAACAATACATCACAGTTTCGAGCTGCTAATAAGGAGCTATCTTTTTCAAGAGTTCGAGGATAAGAGTCAAAGTCTTCGTTTTCACCAAATTGCAGGGGATTAACGAAGATTGTTGCTACCGTAAAAGAATTTGATTCACGAGCGCGATCAACAAGCCGTAAATGACCTTCATGTAAGTTACCCATTGTAGGGACAAGGCCGATTTTATGATTAGCTTTACGTGCTTGATTGAGTTCTTCACGTAATTCTTTAAGAGTATGAAGTATTTTCATAAAGGTTTAGAAGCTATGTTCCGGTCCGGGAAAAGAGCCATTTTTTACAGCTTGATCGTAAGCTTGAATCGCACTTTGCACTGAATCAGTTTCAGCCAAAAAGTTTTTCACGAAACGAGGTAGTTTGCCTGAAGTAAGACCTAGCATATCGTGTACAACTAGTACTTGCCCATCAGTAACATTACCTGCACCAATTCCAATAACTGGAACCGAAACAGCCTTGGTGATTTGCTCTGCAAGTTGAGTCGGCACACATTCAAGAAGAATCATATCGGCACCTGCTTGTTCTAGTTCCTTCACTGCATCAAGCATTGCTTTAGCCGAATTGTCTTCTTTGCCTTGAACTCGATAACCGCCGAGTTTGTTAACAGATTGTGGAGTGAGACCAAGGTGAGCACATACAGGTATGCCTCGATAACTTAGCTCTTCTATAGATTCTTTTAGCCAAGCACCACCTTCAACTTTAATAATGTGAGCACCTGCTTGCATTAACAGACCTGCATTATGAATCGTCTGTTCGATGCTGTTATTTGCATTGAAGGGTAGGTCAGCCATGATCAAGCTGCGGGAATTGCCACTTTTCACACAAGCGGTGTGGTAAAGCATATCATCCATGGTAACAGGAAGCGTGCTGTCGTTGCCTTGAAGCACCATGCCCAAAGAGTCACCGATCAACAGTACATCGATTCCTGCCTCATTCGATAAGGCAGAAAAACACGCATCGTAACTGGTGAGACAAGAAAATTTCTTACCTTCTTCCTTCAGTTTCTTCAACGATAAAGTGGTGGTGGTCATAAGCCCTTTTTCCAAGTGGGTAATTGCATGCAAAGACTAGCTATATGTTGGCTTAAGAACAAGCCAAATTTATTTCAATCTTAACGAGATCATGATGTTCACACTTATTGACATAGTCTGCTAAAGCTTCGCCATTGGGTAAGCGCCAATGGGGCGCAATTTCTAAGCATGGGATAAGCACAAAGTCGCGAACTAAGGCTTCTCTGTGAGGAATCTGTAGATCTGGATCTTCGATAGAAATGTTTTCTTGCCCAAAGAATATAATATCAATATCGATAATGCGTTCACCCCAAACTCTCGTTTTAGTTCTGCCAAAAGCATTCTCTATGCGCTGAGTAAGCTTTAAGAGGTCGATCGCGTTTAAAGGTGTATCAATGAGTACAGCAGAATTTACGTAATCATCTTGGTCTTGAGGACCACGAGGACTACTACTATAAAGTGAAGCCTGTTCAAGCACCTCTATATCTGATTCTTGTTGAAGGGCTGCAACCGCTTTCTGAACTTGGGCAATGGGGTTGTCGAGATTGCTCCCTAGGGTAAGTAAAACGTTCACTAGTCGGATCTTTTTTGAGGACGACGATTTCTGCGACGAGGCGCTGGTTTTCTAGAATTAGACCTAGGTTTATGATTTGTTGGTAGCGGGTTATCTGCTTGATATTTTGTCCACCAACGACCTAAGCCTGGGAGAATTTCTTGAGCATGCTCCCGCAATAACAAAAAATCATAGCCAGCGCGAAAACGAGGATGCGTAACTAGTTGCTCTGCGCGACGAGTATTGTTCTTACTCAATCGAATCTGCATTTCCCAAATCTCTCGCATCATCAGGATAAAGCGTTTAGGAATCATGATGTGCGGTAACTGAGCTTCGATCGCTTGATGACCGGCTTGTTGTAGAGCAGGGAAGTCTGACAGCCCCTCAGCAATTTTTTGGCCCCAAATACGATGGACATCTGGCCATAAAAGAGAGGCATAAAGGAACGCCGGAGTGATGGGTTTCTCTTGCGCGATGCGCTTGTCTGTGTTGATTAAGGCCGCTCGGATAAAACTGAGATAGTGTTCTTTTTGGCTTTTATCTATGGTGTGCGCAACGCTTGGGAATAAGGCTTTAAATAGCCCTGTATCTAATAGGCGCTCAAATATTGCGGCCCCATAACCCGAGACAAAAAGCTTAATAATTTCATCAAATAATCGGGCAGGCGCCACCATCGACATCAGATGAGATAGTTCATGGATACTTTGTTCTGCTTTTTGTTCGATATCGAAGTTAAGTTTTTCGGAGAAACGAATTGCTCGTAACATGCGAACAGGGTCTTCGCGATAGCGCTCTTCAGGCTCGCCAATAAGCTTGAGTGAGTGTGCTTTGATATCTGTTAGGGCATCGCAATAATCATAAATGCAAAAATCAGTTGCGCTGTAATACAGCGCATTTGCGGTAAAATCGCGACGAATAGAATCTTCTTCTATCGTTCCGTACACGTTATCTCGTGTGAGCATTCCTTCAGCGGTTTGTTGCTGTGCTGATGAATCTTCATTGCTGCCACGGAATGTTGCGACTTCAATTATTTCTCGACCAAAAAGAACATGTACAAGTTTGAAGCGTCGGCCGATCAAACGAGAATTCGAAAATAGCTTATGCACTTGTTCAGGATGAGCATTCGTTGCGATATCGAAGTCTTTTGGCTGAATACCTAGCAGTAAATCACGAATACAACCGCCCACTAAATAGGCTTTGAAACCAGCATTTTCGAGTCGATAAAGAACCTTTAATGCATTCGGACTAATATGTTTGCGCGATACGGGATGTTCATCGCGAGAGATGATGCTAGGGGGCAATGCTGCCATGTTTTCCTGATCTTAATTATCGTAATAAGAGGTGAAGAAGTTTAGCCGTTAATGCGCGCTAAATATAGTAAGAAGAATAAAAGGAGGACGTAGCATGAAATTACCTACTTTCCTTAGCGGGTCTTTCATGCTGAACAGTTCAAGACCGTCAGTCATTGTTATTGTTGTTCCATGTCTCAACCAGGGCGTTATCACGCACGACAAACGGAATACTTTGAACGCATAGAGCGGAAAAACGCTTTGAGTGATTGTGTTATCAATGTTTGCTACTTGTCGTAGTTCTTACATTTATAACTCGCTCAAAACACGATCGACCCACTAAAAAGCAAGGCGCTCAAAATAATCAGTTCGCTCCGCTTTATTATTTTTGTTTTTGCGGACTGCGCTACGAAAAGCTTCTGTTTTTATTTTTATTTTGATAATCGCAGCAAATTAAGCTTTGTTATTTTTTGTATCTACCTAAAGCGTTAATCGTGCCAACTCATTAAATTCTAAGTAAATCAGGCACTTGGCTTACCAGGTTAGTTCTAAGGGCGTAGCGGGGGGATTAGTGATACTAAAAGTAACGTTTTTCCGTTATTTTTGTTACTTTAATGTTATCTCTTGAGTTTTCAGTGCGTTGGTTGTTTGTTTTTTAACCATAAAATCAGTGGGTTATAAGCTGATCATGTGACTAAGTCGACAATTTTCCGGAAGGAACATGCCGTGCAGCTAATGTGGTTCGTCGCTTTTCTTACGAGGAATGCCAAGTTTGTTACGCTTCTCCCACAAGCTTTTTCGGCTTATACCTAAATGTTTAGCGAGCTCTGTTTCGTTCATTTTTGATTGGTTTTCTAGAACGAACTGTTGGAAGTAATCCTCCATAGAGAGCGGTTTCCCAATTTGGACAGGTGATGAAGAAACCGTTTGCATAGCGTTACCGCGGACTAATCCTTGAGTAAGGCTTACTTCTGATGGCAGTGCTTCGATATCGAGCAGTTCTGCATTGATAAGATCATGATCGCAAAGAATAACGCCGCGTTCGATCGCGTTTTCAAGTTCGCGTACATTACCGGGCCAATTATATTCTTGAATGGCTCGCAGTGCGTCTGTACTGAGTTCTACCGTTGGTCTCGCTAAGCGCTCTCGAGCACGTTCTAAAAGTAAGTGAGCTAAGCCCGTAATATCTTTTCCTCGCTCTCTTAATGGAGGGAGGCGAATTTGAACAACATTGAGTCGATAATATAAATCTTCACGGAATTGGCCGGTACGGGACAAAGACTTTAGATTTCTATGTGTTGCTGCAATTAAGCGCACATCGACTTTTTTAGAGCTGATGGAGCCAACTCGTCTTATTTCTCCTTCTTGTAGAACGCGAAGTAATCGAGCCTGAGCATCAAGGGGCAGCTCACCGATTTCATCCAAAAATAAAGTTCCACCATCGGCTGCTTCAATCAAACCTGCACGCGCAGAGCCAGCTCCTGTAAATGCACCTTTTTCGTGACCGAAAAGCTCTGACTCTATCAGCGACTCAGGAATCGCTGCGCAGTTTATGCACACAATCTCTTGGTTGCGGCGATGGCTCATCTTATGAATGGCCTTCGCCGCGAGCTCCTTGCCGCTGCCTGTTTCACCTTGAATTAGAACGCTGGCGGTGGTTGGGGCTACTTTTTCTATCAAGCTAAATACTTTACGCATGGGTTGGCAACGACCATAGATGAGGTCGCTTGCTTGCTGATCCGTAGAGCGATTTGGAGCACGCTTGTTCTCGCTTTGTTTGGCGAGGATATCGTGAATGGTAGATAGTAAGTCAGCGCTATCGAAAGGCTTAGCAACATAGTCGACTGCACCGAGTTTCATAGCTTCTACGGCAGACCGAAGGCTAGCAAAGCTAGCCATGACTAAGACGGGTGTATCATGGGCGAGTGGAATGATGTCTGTGCCAGCCTGACCATTCACACGAAGATCGGTAATAATTAAATCAAAGGAAGCTAGCGGAACATCGTCTAATGCCTGAGTTATTGATTCGACGCATTCAACCTGAAACTGGTTTTGATTAAGAATATCGACCAGATCGGATTGTTCCGTGCTGTCATCTTCAATAACTAAAATTCGATGCATGATGGTAATAACTAACGATGAATGAATGCTAAATCATACCTAAGCTGTGATGCTTATGACTAGCGACAGGTGAAATTCGTCTTAACTGAATAGGTATCCAGTGTGTCCTTGTAAGACACCATAATGCCATTGCTCAGTAAGTGTGTTGAGTAAATCTTTGGGTGAGCCTGCCTTATAAAAATCCAATCCGATCATGCAGCACAGTTCTCGCAGGTTAGACATGATGTCACTTTGGGAAATCGCGGGAGCGAGATTTTGCTTTGATAGCTTTTGACCGTCGCTATTTTTAATTAAAGGGAAGTGACCGAATTTTGGTGGTGTTGTTGAGAAAGCCTTGTATAACTCGAGTTGCATAGGGGAAGAATCTAATAAATCTGACCCCCGAAGCACGTGAGTGATTTCCTGATCAATATCGTCGCAAACTACAGCTAATTGATAAGCGTAAAGTGCATCTTTGCGCTTTAAAACAAAGTCACTTGCGCTTTGAGCAGATATTGGTCCTTTGAATAAATCGTTCCAGTGTTGTGGATGCGTATTTGATCGAAACTTAATTGCACTGTTAGGTGCGGTGTTATTGGTGTGATATCCACATTCAGGTAGATGACCTCCATTGAGCTCGCCCATTTCCTTTCGGCTGCATGGGCAATAATAACAGTGCTTTTCGTCTAATAAATAATTGAGCTTACTTTCATACAGGTCATAACGCTTAGATTGATAAACAACAGGTGCATCCCATTCAAAGCCATATGCTTCAAGTGTGTTAAGAATAGATTCACTGGCGCCAGGTACTTCTCTCGGCGGATCGATGTCTTCAATGCGTACAAGCCAAGATCCATTATTCGAACGCGCGTCTAGGTAGCTAATTAAAGCAGCAAGGAGTGACCCAAGGTGCAGTGGGCCAGTAGGAGAGGGCGCAAAGCGGCCTTTGTAGTGCATAGATAAACAATAGGGCGCAAAGTGCGCCCTATTTTAGTGCTTCTTATATGCCGACTTGGCTTTCTTTTATTTCTGCAAGCGTTTTGCAATCAATGCACTGTGTTGCAGTTGGGCGAGCCTCGAGACGGCGAATACCGATCTCAACGCCACATGATTCGCAAAAACCATAGTCGTCCGCTTCAATTGAATCGATTGTTTTATCGATCTTTTTAATGAGCTTGCGTTCGCGATCGCGTGTGCGGAGTTCTAAGCTGAATTCTTCTTCTTGAGTCGCACGGTCGCTTGGATCAGCGAAGTTAGAAGCATCTTCTTTCATGTGATGCACTGTACGGTCGACCTCTTCCATTAACTCTTGCTTCCAGCTCAATAGAATTTGACGGAAGTGCTGAAGTTGGCCATCACTCATGTATTCTTCATCTGCAGCAGGTTGATACGGCTCAAATGAACTGAATGTATCTGTACTCTTAGTTGCCGGCATAGTTATTTCTCTTATTTCTTTCAATACTGTGCTTGCTAAGGCAAGTTGGAATGCCTGTAAAATTAGACAGCCCAAATTTTAAGCTTGCGAACGCTATCAGAAACTTCTTACGTTCGCTATCACTTTGTTTTCGTAGCGCGACTAATGCCACGTTTGTAGCATTTAGTCTTGGATGAAAAATATCTTTTCATTTTCAACCTGAATCCTTAACGGAGTCAAAGCCTGGTTAAGGCATGGGCCATGAACACACAGGCCATTTTCGATTTCAAATAATGCGCCATGCATCGAGCATTGAATGAATGCATCATCGGCATCAAGAAATCGATGCTCTTGGAATTCAAGGTTCATGCCAATATGGGGGCATGAATTGCGATATCCAAATACATTCTTATCTTTTATTACAACGAAGCCTTCAACATTCGGCGCACGAAAACCAAATGATTGCTTTCCCTGCAATGTGTCTAAGGCGCAGATAAAGTGCTTTTCTTGCATAAAACGACCTTGGAATTTGAGAAAAGCAACTATACTAATTCGCCAAATTAGCTACGTGAAGTAAAGCAAATGTTGAAACACGTATTATTGGTAGATGACAGTGCAATTTCGAGGGTTATGCTCAAAAGCCTAATTGAGGATAACTATGCGAATGTTTGTGTTGCAGAAGCTGGAACAGCAGAGGTTGCCTTAGAGCTTTGCAAGCAGCAGAAATATGAAGGCATTTTCTTAGATTTAAATATGCCTGGGCAGGATGGATTGACGGTCGCGCCTAAACTTCAGGAATTGTGTCCAAATGTCCGCATCGCATTGTTGACTGCGAATTTTCAGGAGCGCGTGCAAATCAAAGCCGAAGATCTTGGCCTCAGTTTTTATGCAAAGCCTGTTACCTTAGATAAAGTCACTGATTTCATGACAGCCCAAAGCAGTTGAATGCTGAATCTCTTGTAAGCTGTAATTTAAGGATGGCTCGAATATCCTAGACGCAGTTTTTAAAAGGATTGTTTATAAATATGACGCAACAAATTTTTACTCTCATTCTCGATACCATCACTTATCTTTATCTATTTTTGATTTTGCTACGTTTTATCCTGCAAGTATCTCGTGCCGATTTTTATAACCCTATCTCTCAATTTATTGTAAAAGCGAGTAATCCTGTTGTCGTTCCTCTACGACGAGTCATTCCTGGTTTTGGTGGGGTTGATGTAGCAACTTTATTGTTCGCTTTGGTTTTTCAAGCTGTGATGCTTGCGATTAAATTTTTAGTAGTCGCAGGTGGATTGCCAGATATTGGATCATTAATCGCGTTATCGGTGTTGTTAGTGTTAGGTATGATTTTAAAACTTTACTTCTTTGCACTAATTATCATGATTATTTCGAGCTGGATTGCTCCTGGTAGTTCGAACCCAGCGCTCATGTTGGTGAACCAGATATGCGAGCCTGTGATGGCTCCTTTTCGAAAAATTCTTCCTGCTATGGGCGGGTTAGACTTATCTCCAATTTTTGCTTTTCTTGTTTTGCAGATCTTGGCAATTGTTTTGAATGGCTTAAGTCAGCAGTTCGGAATGTCATTTTCACTTCTGTAGTCGTTTTGTAAAAAACATAAAACACTGCACAAAAAAGCATCTTTCAATCAGCACTTTCTAAATCCTATCTATACTTAATTTATTGTGTATAGATAGGGCGATTGTGACCAAGATGGGTTCACCTCAAACATTAAGTCATTCTGTTCAGCGTGTTGATCAATTTTACGCTTGGAAACAAGGTTTACTTGAGCAGATTCAAACATACTGTTCGTGGCTTTCAGAAAACGGTGCTGCTTCAGAAGATGTTATTAAACGTCTAGCTCGTACTTGCTTGGAACTGCAAGAGGATGAGCTAACTTTGGCACTTGTAGGTGAATTTTCCCGTGGTAAAACGGAATTAATTAACGCGCTCCTTCATACAGAAAATTTCCAACGAATTCTTCCTTCTAAAGCGGGGCGTACAACAATGTGCCCCACAGAATTATTTTATGATCGCCAAGTTAAGCGTTCTTATTTGCGTTTATTGCCTATCGAGAGCCGTCGTCTGAATCTCACTATTACAGAAATGAAGCAAAAAACGGAGCTATGGGAATCATATAAATTAGATGAGCTATCACAAGATGACGCCAGTAAGATATTAGAACGCGTGGCTGAGGTTGTGTCAGTTAGTAAAGACGAAGCGCTTGCCTTGGGGTTTGAAGAATCAATGCAAGAGCAAGATCTTGAAAACCCCGAGAAGGTTATTATTCCTCGATGGCGTCATGCGCAGCTCAGTCTAAAGCATCCTTTGCTACAACAAGGTGTGCGTATTTTAGATACTCCGGGATTAAACGCGTTGGGTTCGGAGCCTGAGTTGACAGTGAGTATGATTCCAAATGCACAAGCGGTTGTGTTTTTGCTTTCAGCTGATGCTGGTGTAACTGCGAGCGATATGGCGATTTGGAATCAATATATCTCTCCGAACGGAGAGGCTTCAGAAAAATACTGTTATGCCTTATTGAATAAAATTGATGTCTTGTGGGACGACTTACAGGGCGAGACGTATACGGCTGCAGCGATTGAGTCAGTGAAGCAGGATACTGCTAGAAAGCTTTGTATTGCCGCAGAGCATGTGTTGCCAGTTTCAGCAAAGAAAGCATTACATGCAAAAGTAAAACAAGATGATGCGCTAGGTCAGAAAAGTGGCCTCCAAAAATTTGAAAACTTGCTGATAGAGCAGTTGGTTAACGAGCGTGAATGTTTACTCTACAGCTCAGCTATTTCTGATATCAGTTCTTTAGTACAGAGCAGTGAAAAAGTAATACGGCATCAGCTAGTTCGCGCAAAAGAACATTTACTAGCGCATGAACGCAATGAAGATGCTGAGTCATCTCTGAATGATATTGCTGATCAAACACAACAAGATCATGCTGAGTTCTATAGAAAACTCGTTGCTTTGCGTTCAAGTCGACGTTTGATGATGTCGCAGAAAGAAATCCTCCATGATCTTGTTCATCTCGATAAGTTTGATGCACTTGCCGACGATATTCGCAGAGCGATGCAAGATGCATGGAGTACAAAAGGATTGATCGAAGCGATGCGCCGCTTCTTTTACGACGTAGATCGTGTCTTTGACAATCTTATGGTTGAAATACGTGTCGCGGAAAAGATGGTTGATTCAATGTACGCTCGTTTTAAACACGATCATCAAGCAGACCATCTTCATCCGACTCGCTTTTCGATTAAAAAATATCGACAGAAGCTTTCTGTAATCAAAGCTAAGTTTGTACGTTATCGAAGAAATCCTAAGCTCTTGATGACAGAGCAGACATTAGTCATCAAGCACTTTAAAAATGCATTCGTTCAAGATGTTCGTAAGGTGTATGAAGAGTTAGCCGAACAGGCAGCTTGTTGGGCCGATGATGCTCTACTACCTCTGATGCAATATACCGTTGAACAAAAAGAAGCGCTTCGACAACAAATGGAAAGCTTCCAGAGTTTAGCGCAAGAGAAGAAAAGTCAGCGGGAAGAGTGTTCTACTATGCAGAAGCGTATCGATATGCTTAAACAGCAACTTGCATTGACGCATTCGATCGCGAAGCAGTTAGAGGCGCACTCCAACACATAAGGTCATTATCTAACGGGTCAAGTTGCGCTCCACATGCAGCACGTTTACACTCGCACGATTATAGAAAGGCCTTTGATATAGGAATTATCTTTAGCGTGTTAGCTGATTCTGTTGGGCTAGTTGAGCCCAAACTCCAACACTTTGATCAAGCATTAAAATTAGATTGCGGTAAGACCTTGTCGCAATATGATTTGATCTATGAAACATACGGTGAATTGAACGAGTCTCGTTCAAATGCCGTACTGATTTGCCATGCTCTTTCTGGCGACCATCACGCTGCAGGATATCACCAAGAAGATGATCCAAAACCCGGTTGGTGGGACAGTTGCATCGGGCCAGGAAAGCCGATTGATACAAACGTTTTCTTCGTTGTTTGCTTAAATAATCTCGGTGGTTGTAAAGGCAGCACTGGACCAACCACTCTATGCCCAGAAACGGGTGAACGTTATGGGCCAGATTTTCCTATCGTCACTGTTCGAGACTGGGTGGAAAGCCAAGCGCGTCTCGCTGATGTACTCGGTATAGATGTCTGGGCTGCCGTTGTTGGAGGTAGTTTAGGTGGCATGCAGGCATTGCGTTGGTCCTTGGATTATCCGAAGCGCGTAAAGCACGCTGTAGTTATTGCCTCGACACCAAAACTGACAGCACAAAACATTGCTTTTAATGAGATTGCACGTAAAGCAATCACATCAGACCCTAGTTTCCATGATGGTCGTTACTACTTGCATGATACCGTGCCGGCCAAAGGGTTAATGCTCGCTAGAATGATTGGGCATATTACTTATTTGTCTGACGAGGCAATGGGCGAAAAATTCGGACGTGTCACGAAGTCAGAAAATTTCAATTTTGACTATGGTGTTGAATTTGAGGTCGAGTCCTATTTAAATTATCAAGGTAAACGTTTTTCTAAAACATTTGATGCAAATACTTATCTGCTCATGACACGCGCCTTGGATTATTTTGATCCTGCCCAAGACTTTGACGGTGATTTAGTCAAAGCCTTAGAAGTATCACAATGCAGTTATTTTGTAGCCTCATTTAGCAGTGATTGGCGTTTCTCTCCTGAACGTTCTCAAGTCTTAGTAGACGCCATGATTAAAGCTAACAAACCCGTGAGTTATTGTGAGATAGATGCTCCGCACGGGCATGATGCTTTTTTAATACCTACGCCACGTTATACTGCCGCGTTTTCGGCCTATATGCAGCGTGTTGCGAAGGAGCAGGGCTTATGAGAGGCGATTTAGAAATTATTAGCCCTTGGGTTTCGCAAGCCTCAACAGTTTTGGATATGGGCTGTGGCGATGGTTTGCTGCTTGCGCATCTCCAATCTGAGAAAGGTGTAAAAGGTTACGGTCTAGAAATCGATGAGGACCGTATTACCGAATGTATAGTCAATGGAGTAAATGTTGTTGAGCATGATCTTGATGAGCGTGGATTAAGCGGCTTTTCGGATAATCAGTTCGACACGGTGATTATGACCCAGGCTTTGCAAGCAGTTCGTCGTCCTGATGAGTTGTTAGACGAAATGCTTCGCGTTGGGAAGCAAGGAATTGTGACGTTTCCTAACTTTGGTTATTGGCGCTGTCGGCAGTATTTACTGCTCAATGGCAAAATGCCGATGTCGAAAAGTTTGCCGCATACTTGGTACAATACGCCGAACATCCATTTATGTACATTTAAGGACTTCGAAATACTGTGTAGACAAAAAGGCATTCGTGTATTGAATCGCTTAGAGGTCAATGCAGAGTTCGAAGAGAACAGCTTCGCAAAGTTATGGCCTAATTTGCTCGCTGAGTTTGCGGTTTACCGGATAGAGAAGAAGTAATGATGACACATACAGTTTTAATGCGTTTTGTCGTTATGAGCCTAGTCTTGTTGTTTTCGAGCTTTACTCTGGCAGAACAAAAGAAAATTTTCACAGGCTCAGATGGAGCGGAGTACGAGGTACACTACATTGCGTTTACGAGTACCTTTTTGCATCCAGAGATAGCACGTAAATATGATTTAGTGCGTAGTCGCGCCATGGGCATGGTGAATATTAGCGTCCTCAAAGTTTCGGAAGATGGTCGTCGAGAAGCAGTCGGTGCGTTAGTCGATATCAATGCTAAAAACGAAATTCAACAAGTCCAACATATGAACTTCCAACAAATCATTGAAGGAAAGTCGATTTATTACATTGGGCAAGTTCAATATCGAGAGGGTGAAATCCTTACTTTTGATGCAGTCATTTATCCTCAAGGTGTCGTAGATCCGTTCCGACTTCGTTTTACACATAATTTTTATAACGATTGAGGCTAGCGGAATGAAAATCGTACTAGCGAGCGGTAACGCGGGTAAGTTAAAAGAGTTCGGCAATATGCTTGCGCCTGCAAATATTACGATCATCGCGCAGTCAGAGCTCGGTATTGAAGGTGCAGACGAAACGGGACTGACATTTATTGAGAATGCGATTCTCAAAGCGCGTCATGCCTCTAAAGAGAGCGGCTTGCCAGCGCTTGCAGACGATTCAGGTCTCGCTGTCGATGCATTAAATGGCGCTCCTGGTCTCTACTCAGCGCGTTATAGTGCAGATGACAATCCCGATGGTGCGACGGATCAGAGTAATATTGATAAATTGCTCAGAGAATTGTCTCAAGTACCGACCGAAAAACGCGATGCGCAATTCCACTGTGTTCTTGTTTTTGTGCGTCACCCAGATGATCCAACCCCCATTGTTTGTCACGGAACATGGCATGGCCGTATCGCTACTGAGCAAAGCGGTAATGAAGGATTTGGATACGATCCCGTATTTATCGTGCCAGAATTAGAATGTTCGGCCGCTCAGTTAAGCGCAGAGCAAAAAGCGTCTATGAGCCACCGAGGTGCAGCACTTCGGCTCCTTGAGCAGTCTCTGCCTGAACTTCGCACGACTGCGTAATCTTGCCTCATTCTCTTCCTCCATTAAGTCTTTATATACACCTGCCTTGGTGTGTGAAGAAGTGCCCGTATTGTGATTTTAATTCGCATGCAAAAACAGATATCCCAGAATCTGCCTATTTGAATAGCTTGATCAAAGATCTTCATATTGATTTGGCCTATGTGCAAGACCGAGAAGTGCAAAGTATTTTCTTTGGTGGAGGCACCCCAAGTTTAATGAGCGGGGATTTTTACCGGCAGTTGTTAAATGCCTTGAGAGAGAATCTAAACTTTTCTGAAGATATAGAGATTACGCTGGAAGCTAACCCTGGTGCTAGCGATGCGGCTTATTTTAATGGTTATGTTGAAGCTGGTATTAATCGGATCTCGCTCGGTGTTCAAAGCTTTCAAAATAATCAGCTCCAAGCTTTAGGAAGAATTCATACTGTTGATCATGTGTACCAAGCTGTTGAGGCTTTGAAAGCGGCGGGTATTCGTAACTTTAATATCGACCTAATGCATGGCTTGTCCGATCAAACGCCAGAGCTGGCAATGGATGATTTGAAGCGAGCTTTTGAATTGTCTCCGACACACGTGAGCTGGTATCAATTAACGATCGAACCGAATACTGAGTTTTATTCGCGGCCTCCCGTAATTCCAGAAGATGATGCCCTTTGGGAAATTATTGAAAGTGGCTCGGGACTGTTGAAAGATAAAGGTTATCAACAGTATGAGGTGTCTGCATTTGCACAACAAGATAAGCAGGCTCGCCATAATTTGAATTACTGGGAGTTTGGCGATTACATTGGTTTAGGTGCAGGTGCGCATTCAAAAATTACGCTTGCTGGAGATGGGCGTCTACTTCGATACCGTAAGTCGCGAATACCAGAAGCGTATATGGCTGATCGAATTCAATATCGAATTGGCGAAGAAGTCATCGAACGTGATGCACAAGCCTTTGAGTTTATGATGAATGCACTGCGATTAAAGCAAGGAGTTGAGAGTCGTTTATTAGAGCGGCGCACTCTGCTGAAATTGTCAGATCTGTCCAAGATCATTGATCAACTTCGATCGGAGGGTTTGTTTGTGGAGGATACGCAACGTATCCAATTAACGGATGAGGGTTTTTTGTTTTTGAATTCGGTGCTGGAGAGGTTTTTGTGATGCTTTCTAATTTCTACTCTTCTTCAGTTTTCGTCTTGATGGACGACTTGAAGGTAGTGCTACATTCGATAGTACTTTGAGTTTAATACTTCTTTTCCTGTCGGCGGCGGCCGACGGCGCATTAAGACCTTTGACGTCAAAGGTCTTAATAATCTAAAGGCGCCCCAACTCTCGTGGCCTGCGGCTTCACTCAATCTCTTGTTCCAATCGGCGCTGAGGAACTCTCTCCCTTTGGTCGTTCAGACAGTCCTCGCGTATTTCCGATTGTCACTAGCGCGCTTTCGTCTCTCGAGATGAGAGGGGCTGGCTCTGATAAAGTATATTGTTTGCACCAACTTTCCTCTTCTGACTAGATGAGTCGCGCAAAGGATAAACAGGTGAACGCCGAGGACTGTCTGAGCCGAAGGCGAGTTCCGCAGGCGCTGTTTATTCTTGAGCAACGAATGAACCCGTAGGGCTAGGAGGTAGGGGCTGACTGGGATTGTTAAGGGAGTGTCAGCGCACTCCCTTAACTCGTCTATCAAGACGAAATTTGAAAAATAGAAAAAGAACTAAGGCGCCTTCTTGCGCAGCAAGTCTTATAAACGTGCCATTACTTTTTCGGCAGCAGCAATTGTAGCCGCGATGACTTCATCTGAGTGTGCGCTAGAAACAAAGCCAGCTTCAAATGCTGAAGGAGCAAGATAGACGCCTTCGTTGAGCATTTCATGATAAAAGCGTTGGAATTTTTCCATATCGCATTCCACTACTTGTTCGTAGAAATCAACCTTATCTTCTTTGCTGAAAAAGAAGCCGAACATAGAACCTGCCTGACTGAAACACATTGAGGTGTTTGTGTTTTTAGCGGCTTGTTTTAAACCTTCAACTAATTTTGTGGTTTGGGCTATCAAGTGCTCATAGAAACCAGCTTCGCTTATTTTGGTGAGCATAGTTAGCCCTGCTGCCATCGCTAAGGGGTTTCCTGAAAGAGTGCCTGCTTGGTATACGGGACCGGTAGGTGCAATGTAATCCATAATGTCAGCGCGTCCACCAAAGGCGCCGACCGGTAATCCTCCACCGATTACTTTGCCTAAGGTTGTAATATCGGGGGTTACGCCAAAATGACCTTGTGCTCCACCTAATGAGACGCGAAAACCGGTCATCACTTCATCGAAAATGAGTACGCTTTTGTACTCGTCACAAATGTCGCGAAGCCCTTCAAGGAAGCCTGGCACAGGCGGAATACAATTCATGTTGCCTGCAACGGGCTCAACGATGATCGCGGCAACATCGTTACCAATCTCTGAAAAAGCTTGGCGGACAGAGTCTATATCGTTAAAACGCAGGGTAATGGTGTGCTCTGCAAGGCTTGCTGGAACGCCAGGAGAGTTTGGAACGCCTAGTGTAAGAGCGCCAGAACCTGCTTTAACAAGTAGCGAATCTGAGTGGCCGTGATAACATCCTTCAAACTTAACAATCTTGTCGCGACCGGTGAACCCACGTGCGAGGCGAATAGCACTCATTGTTGCTTCTGTGCCTGAGCTGACCATGCGCACTTTTTCAATCGAGGGAACTAGCTCGCAGACCTTTTTAGCCATCACCGTCTCGAGTTCAGTCGGAGCTCCGTATCCTAAGCCCTGTTGCAATTGCTTTTGTACCGCCTCGACCACATCTTGGTTGGCATGACCTAAGATCATAGGCCCCCATGAACCGACGTAATCGATGTAACGTTTATCGTCTGCATCGATAAGGTAAGCACCTTCACCTTTTTCAAAAAATAGAGGGCTACCGCCAACGCCTTTAAAAGCACGAACAGGCGAGTTAACACCGCCAGGTATGACGCTTTGAGCATCGTGAAACAGGTCTTCAGAACGAGACATTGTTTACTCCAAAAAATCAAAATAGTGATGCTAATGCGCGTGCATTAGCTTGAATAGAAGGTTGCCCAAATACACCCGAAATCACAGCAAGCATGTCTGCTCCATGTCGGATAACTTGCTTTCCGTTATCAGCAGTAATTCCGCCAATTGCACAAATTGACACAGGAAGTTTACTTGCTTGTTGTAATGTCGCAAGTGAACAGGGTTGAGCTTGCGGTTTCGTTGTGGAGGGGAAGATTGCTCCAAATGCGCAGTAATCTGCGCCATTGCCAATTGCTACTTCGGCAAGCTCAATTGAGTTGTGGCATGTAACACCTAGAAGCTTTGAGCCTAATTGCTGTTTTGCAGAGCTAATTTTGTCGTCATTTTGGCCTAGATGAACGCCGTCAGCATTTGCGGCAAGGCAAAGTTCAATCGAGTCATTGATGAATAGTAGAGCGTCAAATTCTTGAGTCAGAGATTTTATAAATCGCGCTTCTTTTAGTTGCTGGTCGACCGATGCGATTTTGTTGCGATACTGAATAATACGCGCGCCACCTAATAAGGCTTCGCGCACAGCTCTGCAAAGAGATTCCTCTCCACTAGGTATAAGGTTTGGATCGGTAATGGCGTATAAGCCAGAAAGAGCAGAACTCATAACCCAGGTTTGACCACCACTAAAATGACAACCGCAAATAAAATAAGAACAGGGAACTCATTAAACCAGCGATAGAATACATGGCCTCTATCGTTTTCATCGCGCGCAAAGCTCTTCAGTAACACGCCACAATAACCATGGTATGCAGCCAAGATTAGAACCAGCGTTATTTTGATATGGAACCAAATCTGGGAAGCATAATATTCAGGTGCATAACCAATTAGTGCAAAGCCAAAGATAAATGTGGCAACCATAGAGGGCGTTGCAATGCCTCTATAGAGTTTTCGTTCCATGATCTTGAAGCGATCAATCCCTGCTTGATCGTCGGCCATGGAGTGATAGACAAATAAGCGGGGCAAGTAAAATAATGCTGCGAACCAGCAAACCATCGAAATAATATGAAAAGCTTTGAACCAAAGCATTCTTAATGTCCTTCAAAATGATAGTAGTGATCGATATCGTTCTTTGTGACCACCCCAAGTATGCGTTTTAAACCACCACTGTTTCTCTCAACTAATAACGCTCCATGACCTTGCTGATTAAAGCTATTCAGCGCTTCTTCTAACGTTGCTTGGTAAGAAATGTTAGCAACATCACGTCGTTGAGCCGGGATCTCTAACAGGGCAATCTGCTCAGGTAGCTTATCGTTGTCTTCGTAAGACGATAAAAAATGAACCAGATCCGCCGCAGGCAACAATGACATGGTTTGACCTGATTCGTTTTCAACCGCGATCCAGTTTGGTTTTTGACGAAGTAGTTCTTGAGCGTCTTCAAGTTCAATGGATTTTTGTGCGCGGGAAAGCTTTCTATCCATGATTGCGACGACACTTGCGCTGCGCAATGCTTGAACGGCTGGGCTGTTCGAATAATCGAGCCCTTGCGCTTCGAGCAAGCTGATAAATATTGATCTCTGCTTGAACACTGTGCTCGCAAACATACTTGAGATCACGATTGCTAACATGCCGGGAAGAATAATATTTGGATTTTGGGTGAGCTCTAGAATAGCCATTAATGCGGCAA
Organism: Oleiphilus sp. HI0067; assembly: GCF_001635735.1. Taxonomy (NCBI): domain Bacteria; kingdom Pseudomonadati; phylum Pseudomonadota; class Gammaproteobacteria; order Oceanospirillales; family Oleiphilaceae; genus Oleiphilus; species Oleiphilus sp. HI0067. The sequence continues at coordinate 37,877 of NZ_LWFI01001000.1, read as the reverse complement.
GAGGTGCTTGTAGGGCTGAGCCCATCATTGCGCCCATTCCAAGCATGGCATAAAAACCTGTTGAGGATGCGAAGGGCATAATCCATTGCGCAATAATACCAAGCGCACCGCCTACTGTTGCCCCGATAAATAGCGTTGGACCAATCATGCCATTGGGCATTCCAAGCCCAAGACTTACGGCGGTTACGATTAACTTGGCAATAGCGATTCCGCATAAAATGCCGAGTGTGACATTACCGGTAAATGTATCGTTAACCGTGTCATAGCCGATACCCATGATTTCGGGAATGAAGTACGCAACCGCGCCAGTGAAGCACCCAGCCGCTAGAATTCTTAAGAAGATATTGACTTTAGAAAAGCGCATCGAGCTCAGTGTTAAGCGAACGAAACTTGCCGATACTGCACCGATTAATAATCCACAAAAAATAATATAAGGAATTTCAAATGGAGAGCTGAGATCAAGCTGCGGAACTAGAAATGCCGGTTCAGTGCCATAGAACATCTGTGATGCAAAAGCTGCGGTCACTGATGCAATAATAATTGGTGTAAAACCGATGAGGCTGTATTCCATTAACACGACTTCCATCGCGAAAATAACCCCCGCGATGGGGGTATTAAACGATGCTGATATAGCAGCCGCTGTGCCACAAGCGATCAGTATACGAATACTGTTGTTCGGCAACTTGAAATATTGCCCCATGATACTTGCCGCGGCGGAACCCAAATGTACAGCAGGGCCTTCTCGACCAGACGACTGCCCACTAATAACCGTCAACACCCCGCCAAAAAACTGCACAACTAGTGATTTTAATGACATGTAGCCTTGATGGTAGGCGAGACGTTCCATCACATAAGCAACGCCAGTTTTGCGATGCACAACGCCTAGTTTGTACCAAATTAAGCCAATAATGATGGCGCCTGATAAGGGTAGCGTCGCACGTAGCGTTTGAGATAGTCCTTCAAAATTCTCAGGATCTCCTTCAGGGAGATATAGTGACAGAGCCGTTTCTATAAAACCGCGAAACAGAAGAATAACTAAAGTGGTAACGAGCCCAACGAAAAAGCCAAGTAGTGCAAGCTGAGGAAGCGCATCGGCAGCGCCGAGTCTTTCTCTGAATCCATGTTTGTATGAGTCTAGCTTTGATCTAAAAGGCATAAGTTTTGCTGTAAGTGAAGAAAGCGGCGAAAAATCGTTGTTCATTCTAACCTGTTCAGTCTTTATCGATAAAGAACAGTGTTGGTTTTCCTGATACAATGCGCGCGTTTTTAGAGCTACAAAAAGTAGGAGTTAAGCGTGATAAAAGCTGGGATTGTTGGCGCAACGGGATATACCGGTTCCGAGTTACTGCGAATTTTAGTCGGGCATCCGCATGTTGAGGTACATGCTGTGTGTTCGCGTAGTGATGCAGGGCGACCTGTTGTGGAAATGTTTCCTAATTTACGTGGCTTTTTAAATATTGATTTTTGTGAGCCGAGCGCAGAAAACCTCAAAGGTTGCGATGTGATCTTTTTCGCGACACCCCATGGCGTTGCGCAGGCCATGATGTCGGATGTGCTAGCAAGTGGCGCGCGTGTTATCGATCTTTCTGCTGATTTTCGTATTAAGGATCAGGCTTTATGGGAAAAATGGTATCAACAAGCTCATAACAGCCCTGAATTGATCGATGAAGCGGTTTATGGTTTACCTGAAGTAAATCGTGACAAGATCGCCGATACTCGTTTACTAGCGTGTCCCGGTTGTTATCCGACTGCGATTCAATTGGGTTTGATTCCTTTAATTGAGAATGGATTAGTGAATGTTGATCAGTTGATCGCAGACGCAAAGTCAGGCGTGAGTGGCGCGGGAAGAAAGGCTAGTGTCGGCACGCTTTTGTCAGAATGTGCAGATAGTTTTAAAGCTTATGGCATTAGCGGTCATCGTCACCGTCCAGAAATCGAGCAGGGTTTATCGTGGGCTGCAGGCAAACCAGTCAGCCTTACGTTTGTGCCACACTTAGTTCCAATGATCCGAGGTATCGAGGCAACGTTGTATGCGCCTCTGAATGAAAAAGGCGAAGAAATGTCTTTGGGTCAGGTTCAAGCTTTATTTGAAGAGCGTTACCAAGGCGAAGCCTTCGTTGATGTAATGCCATCAGGATCTTTGCCAGAAACTCGCAGCGTAAAAGGTTCGAATATTTGTCGTCTTGCAATTCATCAACAAGAAGGCAGTAACATGTTGATTATCAGTTCGGTGATCGACAATTTAGTTAAAGGCGCATCGGGGCAAGCTGTTCAGAACATGAATATCATGTTCGGTTTCGAAGAGACATGTGGTTTGCAACAAGTTCCTTTGAGCCCTTAAGGATATTATGGCTAAACATAATCCGCATGAAAAAATGGTGTTGGTTCGTCATGAGCCAGGACGAAAACGTAAGCTGATTATTCAGCTAACTTGCTTGGTGCTCGTTTGTGCGAGTGCGGCTTATTACGTCGGCGTTTTTGAAATGAAACAACGACACCAGGTAGCCGTAGAAAGTCTGAATGCATTGTCCGAGCAATATCGTTTATCGGTCGATGAGAATCAGGGCTTAAAGCAAAAAATCGCGAATCTTGAACAAAGCGAAGCCATTAACTTGCATGCAAAGCAAGAGATTCAAAGCACCATTCGTGGTTTGCGAGAGCAGGTTGCTGGATTGAAGAAAGATGTAAGCTTTTATCAGAACATTATGGCGCCATCTGACAATAACAAAGGCTTACAAATTCAAGCCCTTGAATTGTCTGCATTAAGTGAAAACAGGCACTATGCTTATAAAATCGTGTTGGCGCAGTTAGCAAACAACAAACGCTATTTACAGGGTGTTGTTGCTGTAAACTTGATTGGTCAACGTGATTCAGAGAGTGTCATTCTTCCTCTTCGAGATGTGTCTGAGGTTGAAGAGTTAGGAATGAAATTCCGTTTTAGATATTTCCAAGAATTTGCAGGTGAGCTGATCTTGCCCGAAAATTTTGAGCCCGAAAATATTCAAGTGGTTGCTCAGAGCAAAGGGAAAAGTGCATCGCGTGTAGAACGCAATGTCGCTTGGCAAGAGCTGATACCTGCGTTAACCGCAGCACCAAGCGTTGCGGTCTTAGAAGAATAGGTAGAGGTTTATATGTGGGGAAAAAACAAACGCAAAGATATCGCTAAATCTCATAATGTTCCGTTTGAAACGCTAATCAGCAGTAAAACGAGCATGGAAGGTGATATTCAGTTTTCTGGGGGCCTACATATTGATGGCTTAATCAAAGGTACGATTCGCTCTACCGATGATCAAGAAGCAGTTGTTCGTATTAGTGATATTGGTGAAATAGATGGTGATGTTATTGCACCACATATCATCATTAACGGTACGGTTTATGGTGATGTATATGCATCAAAGCATGTCGAACTAGCTGAAAATGCGTCGGTTAAGGGTAATGTCTATTACAACTTAATCGAGATGGCGATGGGAGCCGAAGTAAACGGAAACCTTGTTCATCAGAAGCAACCTTCACCAGAAGACCAAGTAGTTGGGGATAAAGAAAATGTCTCAGATGCAGTAGCATTGAAGGCAGTTGCATCGCAGGGCGAGTAATACTTGACTGTTTTTGTCGGATAAGCGGATAATTGCGCGAAGTTTGAGTACTCCGGAGTCCCAATGAGCGTTGTTGAGTCACATATCCCTTCTCCATTAGTCTTTACCGATGCCGCGGCTACTAAGGTAAGAAATCTAATCGAGGAAGAAGAAAATCCAGAATTGAAACTACGTGTTTATGTAACAGGTGGTGGATGTTCGGGCTTTCAGTACGGTTTCACGTTTGATGAAGCGCAAGCAGACGACGATACTGTGATTGAAAACATGGGCGTTAACTTAGTGGTTGATGCGATGTCGTATCAATATTTAGTGGGCTCGACGGTAGATTACAGCGAAGGTCTGAAAGGTTCTCAGTTTGTCGTCAGTAACCCGAATGCCACAACGACCTGTGGGTGCGGGTCTAGCTTCACTATATAGTCAATTCTGCGAGAAGCGTTTTGCTCGCTTCTCGCAAATATGCCAGCCATTCTTTCTTACTCAGTTTTTTCCCATCAACTTTAAATATTTCCATCGCATAGTTTTGTAGCATAACTGCGATTAAAACGTTTGCTTGCTCGGTATTGATAACGCGTTTCGTTGCACAATAAAGTGTAAGCGCGCGAATATCTGGCCAGCTATCCCAAAGGCTTGTTTGTCCTGCGGAAAATTTGTTGAGACGTGCAATTTGTTGCTCGCTGAGAGCCTCTCCAACATTTAATGATCTGCCTACATCCAATAGAATCGTATTAACAAGCGCAGGGCTCAATTTCTGAAAATAGATTGGTAAGCCGATAACAAAGTGATCGATAAAGCGCTGTTTGCTTGATGATAAGAGTGTTTTTGCTTTTGAAGATATTGGGTTAAGCATCATCATGGACGGCAGCCCACTAGAAGCATCAGCTTGATAGCTTAATCGTGTACTTTCAAAATCGGCTCGTGCCCAAAAGTTAAAGAGCTTAGCTTCGAGACCATAGCTCACGCTGCATGCATCTAAATTCTGAACCTTGGCGGATGCAAGGAGCTCTTGTATCAGCTCTGATCCTATTTGACTTGATTGGCGAGCGGGGTGCACAACAATACGTAAAATACGTTGGCACTTGAGGTCTAACCATTCTGCCTGAGAGTAGAAACTCGCAAATGCCTGTAGGCTAAGATGTCCTTTTAATCTGCGTTTGCCGTTGATGATGTCTTGTTTTAACTGCGCGTCTTGTGCCGATAAATCTTCTTCAACGCTCGCTAAAACACCAACGATATGTTCTCCCTCGAACATCACACCGATACGTATGTCTTCGTTGTCAATGAGCTGGCTTAAATCAGAAGGGCGGCTTTGATAATGAGCGAGAACTAAGAGAGCAAAGACTTGTTCAAGAAGGCTTTGGTCTTCAAGTAATTCTTTTTTATTGATCCACTCAAAATGGCGTGCTTGAGGCTCTGTTGTATCGACTTCTGTTAAGTGTGCCTGTAAAACGAAGCTCTCATTGATGACTCGTTCTAGTGGGTCGCCGCTTGCCCAGCGTATAGGCTGATCTAGCGAGTAAAAGCTAGCTTGTTTATGTTCTGCCTTAAATATTGTATTAAGTTTTAAATCAAAGCCGCGACCACTGCCTTCATATCCGTGCAATGTACTCGCCATAACGATTCTCGCATAGTGCTCAATCAAGCTATGAAGGGTAGGGAGCGGAAAGCTGGCTGCTTCATCGATAATGAGTAAGTGCGTTTCGGGGAGAGTTTCTAACAGAACATCGCTCGGTATAACGCGCAGTTTATCGCGCAAAGATGCGTGATCGATGTTTTGTTCAAAATGCTGAATTAAAGTCGCAACGGAATTTGGATGATCAGCAACGAGTATGATGTTCTCGAGCTTAGCGTTATTGAGTAATTGCGCTGCTGCGATACCTAGTGTCGTCGATTTACCCCGTCCGCGGTCGGCTCGTAGAATCAGAGGACGATTGCGATGTCCTTTTACGACTCTTTCAATTTTTGCCAAGCAGGCCTGCTGTTCTTCGTTGAGTGTAATACCTTGTTTGTTTGATGATTGAACTTGGAAGGGATAAAACTGAGTTAGTGCTTCATCAAAGTTGTCACTATCTATAACAAGCATTGCTTCGCTTTCTATCAGTGTATTTAAAAATCGAGAGTGGGATGCTTGAAGCTGGTTATCCGTATCGTCGATTAATACGAAGAGCAGTCCGCCGCCTTCGAGAACACCACTACTTGCTGCGATCGCGTCAGGATGAATCTCTTTGCGTAAGTCCCAAATGAGTATTTGGCTTTGTTGTCCGAGTATTTCGCGATAATGCTTGGGTGCAATGCATCGATCATGCTCGCTACGGAGTAAAGATGCATCATGCCCCAACAAAATAGCGCTTTGCCCGTCTGGGAGTTTTTTAGCTAGGACTTGATAGCTTTCCTTCACCCAATCAGCAGTGCCTTTTATCGCTATGCAGGCTCGAAAATGTTGCTGCTGAAGTTGATGGATATGTTCTTGTATCTGATGCATCGCTGATAAAACTGACAGATATAAAAAACGGAGCGTGTTGCTCCGTTTTAAATGCGTCATCTTCTGAGTTAGTAGAGTGCCGCTTCGTCGTCTAAGACTTCATTAATAATGTCGAGGAAGATTTTATCCGCATCACTATGTTCTTCTGGAATGCGCACAATGGTATTTGCGCTGATTTCTTCAGCGATTAATTTTGCTGAGTCTGGTTGGCCTTTGTGTTGACGCGCGATTTCCATGCATTTTGTGGCGATTGTCGGATCAGAGAGAACCTTGCGGATAAAGGTTCGTAGTTCACTGATTACCTTGGCTTGACGGCTTTCTTCAGCACTGCTCATGGCCATACTCCTTTGATATTAAATACTACCTTTTATCATGGCCCTGAACTCGCCATAGCGCAAGCGATTAAGCTGGCTTTTGTGGTTTTTTCCGAATCAGTGCTTCTTGGCAAACTGATGCAACAAGTTCACCTTTTTGATTGAAAATGTTGCCACGATTGAATCCTCTGCCGTTTGAAGCGCTAGGACTGTCCATATCATAGAGAAGCCAATCATCAACACGGAATGGACGATGGAACCAAAGCGCGTGATCAATACTGGCAACTTGCATGCCCTTTTGCGCAAAGCTCACGCCGTGAGGAAGCATGCTTGTGCCTAGCAAACCGAAGTCCGATGCGTAAGTCAGAATACATTGATGCAGGTATAGATCATCTGGTAGCTCACCTACCGCTCGAAACCAATTTTGTTTATAGGGTGCACGTACATCAGGATTTGAATAATTCACCGGATTAACGGGGCGAATCTCAATAGGGCGGTCGCGTGTAAACTGATCTCTAAGCTTTTCTGGGATCAGATGTTTAAAGCGCCTGCGCATATCTAGTTCAGAAAGTAAGACATCAGGTTCTGTGCTGGCAGGCATATCAATCTGATGCTCAAAGCCAATTTCAGGAACTTGAAATGATGCATTAAGGGTAAAGATCTCTTTGTCATGTTGACGCGCAATTACGCGACGAGCAGAAAAACTGCCACCATCCCGGAGAGATTGCACTTCGTATTGAATAGGTAAGTTTGGATCTCCTGCGCGCAGAAAGTATCCATGCATAGAATGTGCGATGCGATCTTCAACAGATTGATAGGCTGCCATCATCGCTTGGCCGCAAACTTGGCCGCCAAAGACATTAGGAAAACCTAGATCTTCGCTTGCGCCTTGAAAATGAGAATCGTCGATTTGTTCCAGTTTTAAGACATCAATCAACTGTTGAAGAACGTCGCTCATAGATATGTACTTCTTACTATTATTCTGGGTGGATAGCTTGAACTTGCTTTGCTAAAACCTGCTTTTGTTTCGTCGCATCGCCGGTTAATGCGAAGCCAAGAAGCTCGCCTTGATCCGACTTAAACAACGCTGTGGTATTGAACCCGTCTGATTCGATATCCCAAGTGCCATTTTCATTTGATGCAGGAAGAACAACGACAGGGCAGGCAGGTGTTTTAACTGCCACCGGCATTACACCATAACTCACAAGCTTCGGTTCGTCATTGAGTGTGCTGGCAAGCGCTCGAGCACATGCCATCATCGGCAAAACATAGAGCATAACCATGCCATCGACTTCTGCACAATCGCCCAGTGTGTAGACGTTCTTAGCGGACGTTTCCAAACTACGATCGCACGTAATGCCTTTATTAGTCTCGATGCCGCTCTCAGAAGCCAGCTTAGTATTTGGTGCTAAACCAATCGCACTAATCGCTATATCGGCTGAGATTTTTTCACCGTTGTCGAGCTCCACTATTACGCCATCAACAGTTTCTTGGATATCAACAACGCTTCGCTCAAAGTAGAAGTTCGCGCCGGCATCACTCAAGCTTTTTGTAACACATTCTGATGCTTCTGGCGGCAGCATGGTATCTAAAACATGTTGGCTTAAGCCGATCAATGACACTTCATATTCGCCATTCAAAAGATCGTTCGCGTATTCACAACCGATCAAACCTGTTCCGACAATTGCGACATGCTTTTTGCCTTGGCTAGCTGTGCGGAATGCGCGGTAATCATCAAGATCATTGATCGAGAAAATGCGGTCACTCTCAGGTTTAACAAACTTCAGTTTGAATGGACTTGCGCCCGTCGCTAATACGAGCTTGCTGTATTCGATCGTCTCATTATCAACGAGGATTGTTTGTTTTTCAGTGTCGATATTTTGCACACTTGTTTGTGTGCGTATTGACATATTTAACTGTTCTGACATTTGCACAGCATTAGACATTACTAATGCTTCTGCGTCTTTATTTTTGGTGAATCCCGTTGACAGCATCGGTTTAGAATATGCGCTGCCATCGTCTTGGGTAATCATTAACAGAGGAGTTTCAGAATTAAGTTTTCGAAATTCGCGGGCTACTGCATAGCCCGCCATTCCAGAACCAATAATGATGATCGCTTGGCTCATTAAGCTTCTACCATTTCGAAGTCTTCTTTGCCGACACCGCAATCAGGACATTCCCAATCGTCTGGCACATCTTCCCATTTTGTACCTGGTGGGATGTTGTCGTCAGGCCAACCTTCAGCTTCATCGTAAATAAGGCCGCATACTACACAAAGCCATTTTTTCATGGTGTTCCTCTTTGTTTCTGTTGGAAGGAATTCAATGGTCGGCTAATGTATCGGATATCTCCGAGTCTCTCAATGGCTGATCAGATCCGTGGTTTATATAAGCGGCCTTCGTTATACTTTGCGCTGACCTAGTGAGTGCCCATAAAAATGTGCTCATTTCTTCTGCTATCAGCAAGGTGTAAATTGCAAACCGAACATTTTCATTGGCATTCCTACCGGCGTGTACCTTCTTCTTTTATTCCTCGGGTTTGGCAATCGTGGGTACTCGATGCTGGATCGTTAACAAAGCGATTGCAGCAAGCATCAAACGGAAGTTTTAAAGTCCGTGTAAAGGCGCAGCAATACGCGAAACCAACAATGAGTGAGAGAAGAGCTTTGAATCTGTCGATAGGGCGCTACGCTTTGATTCGCGAGGTTGATTTACTTTGCCACGACAAGGTTTGGGTTAGTGCTAGAAGTGTTATTCCATTGCATTCACTGGTTGGTAAAGAGCGGCAGTTAAAGTGCCTGGGCTCAAAACCTTTGGGAGCATTTTTATTTGCCTCGCGGTCAATGAAGCGCGAAGCTATTCAGCTAACAAGAACATCTGGGGGTAATCAGCCAACTTACGCTCGGCGCTCTGTGTTTCGCTTACACAACAAGCCCTTACTAGTGGCAGAAAAGTTTCATACCTCAGTTATTCATCACTCTTAAGCTATGTTGAATCTAAGATATAAATTTAAAGAAGTTCTGACCCAAGCTGGTCTACTCGAAGGTAAACCGGCAGCATTATGGCGCTTGGCGCGGTTTGATAAGCCCATTGGTACATTCTTAGTGTTATGGCCTGCTATGTGGGCTTTATGGATTGCGAGTGATGGTTTGCCTTCAGCGCTTCATTTGTTTGTATTTGTTTCTGGAGCGATCGCAATGCGCGCTGCAGGCTGTGTGATTAATGATATTGCAGATCGCAATATTGATGGCCACGTTGAGCGCACTAAAGCTAGGCCTCTAGCTGCTGGTGAGTTGAGTTTAAAAGATGCCATCATATTTTTCGTCGTCTTATGTTTTTCAGCCTTGCTATTGGTTCTTTGTTTAAACACTAGTGCGATTGTTTGGTCCTTTGGTGCATTGGCCCTCGCGTGTATTTATCCTTTCATGAAGCGTTACACCTTCTTGCCGCAAGTCTTTCTTGGTGCTGCGTTTGCGTGGTCCATTCCTATGGCATTTGCAGCAGTCATCGAAAAGGTGCCGGCTCTTGCTTGGATAATTTTTACAGCAACGCTGTTATGGACTGTCGCTTACGACACAATTTACGCGATGATGGATCGTGAGGATGATCTGAAAATTGGAGTGAAATCCACAGCGATTCTGTTCGGTAATGCAGACCGATCGATTATCGCGAGCCTTCAAGTGTTGTTTGTGCTTGCGATGTGCTTGCTGGGCGAGCAGTTAAATCTCGGAAGCTTCTATTTCTTGTCCATTGTCGTCGCGTCAGTGCTGTTGGTATACCAACAACATTTGATACGTTTACGTTATAAAGACGATTGTTTACGTGCATTTTTGAACAATAACTGGGTGGGTTTTGCCATTTTTGTTGGTATCGCACTTGATTATGCGACTTGATGAACGTTTAAGCGCTTTTCCTGTCATATACTTGTAACAAACCTCCTTTCTAATACCGCGACGAGTAGGTATTTGCTCAGATGTGATTGAGCATAATGAGAGTGTAAGACATGGCAGATAAGAAAATCCTTATTGTGGATGACGAGTCATCCATCCGCGAAATGATCGCAGTAGCTTTAGAGATGGCAGGGTATACCTGTTTTGAAGCGAGTAATGCCCGTGACGCTCACAGCATTGTGCTAGACGATCGCCCCGATATGATCTTATTAGACTGGATGTTGCCGGAAACGAGCGGTGTAGAGTTTGCCCGACGTTTGAAGCGTGACGAAAGCACTTCTGAAATTCCAATCATTATGATCACTGCGAAAGTCGAAGAAGACAATAAGATTCAAGGCTTGGAAGTCGGAGCGGATGATTACATTACTAAGCCTTTTTCTCCACGTGAGTTAGTGGCTAGGTTAAAAGCGGTGCTGCGTCGAGCTAATCCACAAGGGTTAGAGTCTGCGATTAATATTGATGGCTTAGAGCTCGATCCAGTCTGTCACCGTGTTAGCTCAGAAGGTGAAACGCTTTCGATGGGGCCAACAGAATATAAACTCCTGCAGTTTTTCATGACACACCAAGATCGCGTCTACACGCGAGCGCAGCTATTGGACCTCGTTTGGGGTGGTAATGTGTATGTGGAAGAACGCACTGTTGATGTACACATTCGTCGTTTGCGCAAAGCGATCGGCAAACGCCATGAAGCCTTAGTTCAAACTGTTCGAGGTACCGGTTATCGTTTTTCTACCAAAACGGCGCATTAATTGGCTAATATAGCCTTATCTATTTTGTGCGAGTTTAAAGGAAGCAAAGCGAATGCATAAACGCGCGTCTGCACATGTCCGCTATTTAGTGTGGGCATTTGTGCTAGCTGTTTTACTCGGCTTAATCACGGACCTTCTCCTTCCTAGTCTTCTGGTGTTCTTTGCGAGCTATAGCTTGTGGATGGTGCGACAAGCACTTCGTTTACATGCTTGGCTCTATCCAACTAAAAAGCCAAAAGAAGTGCCTGAAAGTTATGGTTTATGGGGAGACCTTTTTGAAGGTTTGTATTACACCCAATTGCAAAATAAAAAGGCACGTAAGCGCTTAAGCAAAATGATTAAGCGTGTTCGTAATTCGGCGAATGCTCTGAAAGATGCCGTTGTGATGACCAACGAAATGGGGCAAATGGATTGGTGGAATGAAGCCGCAACGCGATTATTTGGCTTTGATGATGATAAAGATCAGGCTCAACTTGTTACAAATTTAGTAAGAGATCCTGAATTTAAAGCCTATTTTGACGCAAAGAAATATGATGACGCTTTAGAAATCACATCCCCGACTGATCCCAATCTCATTATTCGTATTCACATTACTTTGTTCGGTAAACAGGAACGTTTGATCTTGGCGCAAGACGTCACGCGCCTACATCATTTAGAACAAATGCGACGTGACTTTGTCAGTAACGTCTCGCATGAGCTACGTACACCATTAACTGTGATTCGCGGTTATCTCGAAACGCTGATTGATAGTGAAGAGGCTCCTGAAAAATGGCATCGAGCCCTAATGTCGATGGAAGGACAAACGAATCGCTTGGAAGCGATCATTAATGACTTATTGGTGTTAGAGAAATTTGAAGCACAAGATCGCGTTCATGCTGAAAAAGAAGTATTGATTGTGCCATTGCTCGAGAGCGTACTTCATGATGCAGAGCTGTTCAGTGCGGATAATGAACATCAAATTTCGCTCGATATTGTTTCAAATGCCAATATTTTTGGTGTTGAGAATCAATTACGATCTGCGATTTCAAATATCGTGTTTAATGCCGTGAAATATACGCCAGCAAAAGGCTCTGTCGTCATCCGCTGGTGGCAAGATCATGGTGGTTGCCACTTGTCAGTGACGGATACGGGGTGTGGTTTTGACCCGATTCATATCCCACGTTTAACGGAGCGTTTCTATCGCGCCGACCCTAGCCGAAACTCTAATACTGGAGGCTCTGGTTTAGGGCTTGCCATCGTAAAACACGTGTTGATCAACCATGGTGCGAACTTGGAAGTACAAAGCGGGATTGATCAGGGAAGTACGTTTACCTGTCACTTCCCCAATCAGCGTGTCGTCGTGCCTAAAGATTAAGCCTTATAAGCATCTCGTTGTTTCAGCCAATACACAACGCCACCACATACTGCGGCTGGCAGTACTACTAAATTGATGATTGGAACGAGGGTTAAGCCAAAAGTGCATAAGCCGAAGCCCAATGCGCTGGCTCGGTCTTTTGCTAGGAATTTTCGTAAGTCTGGAAATGACATGCGATTGTTGTCGGCAGGGTAATCCACATATTGAATCGCCATCATCCAACCTGAAAACACAATCCAAATAATGGCTACTAAGGCATTTACTCCCGGAATAAGTCCGAGAAAAAACAAAGCTGCGACGCGCGGTAAATAATAAGCCAGCTTTCTCAGTTCTCTAAATATCGTTCTGGGGATCAGTGCCAGAAGCTCTTTTGCGGTAAATGGACTCTCGTCTTTTTTACCCGCTAATTTGTTTTCAACAACTTCAGCTAGAAAGCCATAGAAGGGCGCACCGATTAAGTTAGCGGTCGAAACAAAGGCGTAAAAAATTAATAAGATCATCGCGATAAAGTAGATGAGCCAAAATGCCCATTCGAGAAAACCTAACCACTCAGGTATCCATGACATTAAGTAAGTCATGCCTTCGTTGTAGAGCGCTTTTGCCCATACAAATAACAGTGAGAAAAGAATGATATTGGCGATGATGGGCACGGCTAAAAACCATCTGAAGCCGGGCGAGCAGACGATTTTGAATCCTTCAAAAAGATAACTTGTGCCCGCAAAGAATCGGTTGATCATTGAATATTTTCCGTATCTGCAATTTGTTTGAGTTTGTATAATACCGCTTTCGTTAACTGTTTGGTGAGCTGCTTTGGACAAAGCTGAAACGCTTTATGCGGATGACACGCTGATTATTGCGAATAAACCTTCGGGTCTACTCAGTGTTCCTGGGCGTGGACCAGATAAGCAAGATTGTTTAGTGCGACGCATTCAGCAAGATCATCCAACTGCACGTATTGTGCATCGGCTTGATTGCGCAACGTCAGGCTTAATGGTGCTCGCGCAAACGGCTGATGCGCATCGTGAGCTCAGCAGGCAGTTTCATGATCGCGAGGTCGATAAAGCCTACGTTGCCCTTGTTTTTGGTCAGCTAGAGGAAGACCAAGGTAAGGTGACATTACCCTTGATGACAGACTGGCCAAACAGACCGAAGCAAATGGTGAGCGAAGAGGGAAAAGCTGCGCACACGGATTACCAGGTACTAGAGCGTTTAAACGATAGAACGCGCGTGCGGCTCACGCCTGTCACGGGGCGTACCCATCAGTTACGTGTCCACATGATGTCACTGGGGAATCCAATTTTAGGTGATAACTTGTATGCAACGGGATCGGCTTTAGCTGCAAGCACTAGATTGATGTTGCATGCTTGGAAGCTTGGAATCACGCACCCCGAGACAAGGGAGCGTCTGACATTTTCGCCTGAACCACCATTTTGAATGATGTGTCCATTGGTATCCCGAGGTGAGGACAGTATAGAACAGCACATGAGAAGACAGCGAAGGGTTGGTTATTCTAATCCGTAAATTCTCACCTGATTAAATTCTTCAAACTCATTGAGATCTGGCCACGTACGCGCTTCGTGGGTTTCCAATAACTCGAATTTGTCACTAGGGAGTATTTTCATACGCGAATCCGCGAGCAGTACTTCTTTACTCGTCTCACACCATTGGTCCAATAAGTTATGATTGTCTCGGTCATAAAGCACATCGGCTGCCGTTAGTAAGTCGATATCATCGACTTCATCCAAATCCTTGATACATTCGACACGAACCTTATTGTGCTCGGCGTTCACGAGAACCGCATTGAGCGCTTCGTCATCAATATCACAAGCAAAAACATCTTTTGCTCCAGCTAGCGCCGCAGCGATTGCTACGACACCTGACCCACTCCCAATATCAACAACGCGTTTACCTTGAACAGACTTTGGGTTCTTATGAATATAACTTGCAAGAACTTGTCCGCTTGCCCAACAGAACGACCAGTATGCGGGTTCGGCGACGATGGCTTGCGCCTCTTCATGAGGAATCGGTCCGTGAAGTACGGCTGGATCAAACAAAGCAAGAGATATCTCTTGGCAGAAGGGAAGTTGCGTGAACATGAGTTGCGCCTTACTTAGCGTTCTTTGCATTTGGAGTTCGAGATCGTTTATCGTTGGCATTTGTTTGATAAAGCTCTACATTGTTGGTGTCGAATAAGAATATCGGCTTTACATCAATATTTCTAAATTCATAGCGTAATAATAAAGGAAGAACAGGCAATGTCGTTAGAAAGTGTTACCGAAGAAAAAGTGTATCAAATTAGTGATCAGATGGTTGAGTTAGCAATTGCGTATGGGCCTAAAGTGCTTATCGCTATCTTTAGCTTAGTCGTTGGATTTTGGGTCATTGGCAGAATTGTCAACGTGGCTGAAAAACACCTTATCTCAAGAACAGAGCAAACATTAGCGAGCTTTTTGAAAAGTTTATTATCAATTTTTCTCAAAGCTATTCTCATTATTATGGTGGCGGCTTACGCTGGAGTTGAGACAACATCACTCGTTGCAGTATTAGGTGCCGCTGGCTTAGCAGTAGGTTTTGCTTTGCAAGGCAGCTTGTCGAACTTTGCTGGTGGTGTGCTGATCTTATTCTTTAAGCCGTTTAGGGTTGGGGATCTGATTGAGGCGCAAGGTTTTATCGGTACCGTAAAAGAGATTCAGATTTTCAATACAATTTTGCTTAGCCCAGATAATCGCATGATTGTCATTCCGAATGGCAAGTTATCGAATGACTCTCTGATCAATATAAATCATGAGCCAACCCGTCGTGTGGATTTTGTATTTGGCGTGGCTTATGCCGATGATATCGATAAGGTCAAAGCGATTATAGAGCGCGTTGTTTCGGCGGATGAACGCGTTTTGAGTGATCCTGAGAAAACCATTGTGCTAGGTGAACTTGCAGATAGCTCCGTTAATTTCACCGTGAGACTTTGGGCGAAGACTTCCGATTATTGGGGCGTTTATTTCGATACGCATGAAGCGATTAAAAAAGCATTTGATGCTGAGCAGATTTCTATTCCATTCCCGCAACAAGATGTATATTTGCATCAAGCATCGAACGACTAAATAATAACGAAATAATTAACCTACGAATTTCAGGTAGATATTGTTTTAAATGAAACAAACTTGTGAAATTCTTGAAATGGCCATTTTTTTGTGACGCAAACACAATGTTGAAAGTGGCCATCGTCACGCTTTAGTTTGGAATATAGGTGTAACGTGTTACTTGTCTTTCGTCGCTCTTAGGTAGTCCCCAATACCTAGGGGCGCAAAGACACACTTTTTGCTCTTAATAAAAAGACGAATTGGTGGAGGTAGTACGATGCCGGTAAAACAATTACAAGAATACCTCGATGCGCATAATATGACGTATCAAGCGATTGAACACTCTCCTGCATACACCGCAAAGGAAATTGCAGATTTAGTTGATGTTAAAAGCGAGCAGGTTGCCAAAACCGTTATGGTGATTATGGATGGCGTGCTCTCTATGATTGTCCTTCCAGCTTCTTGTCGTATTCGTATGGATCGATTTGCACGTGTAATGGGTACTGAACTCATAGATCTTGCTAGTGAAGAAGAATTTAAAAATCGTTTCCCAGAATGCGATGTCGGCGCGATGCCTCCTTTTGGTCGAATGTATGAAATTCCCGTTTATATGTATGAGGGCTTTAATGAAGGCGGTGCGATCGTTTTCAGAGGTGGCCGCCATGACGAAGTGATTAAAATGGATTTCAAAGACTATAAGATGCTCGCTCAACCCATGACATTGAGCGAAGGTTTTGCACGTATCGGTGTTTCCAAGCCAGATTGGATGATGCGCCGCAAAGCTGGCTAGCGTGTGTAAATAACGAAGTCCTGATAATGTCGTCGTATGTGATATGACTGTGGCGCATTTATGGTTATGAAGTAACTGAGTTCTTCGATGCTATGGATGCGCTTGTTGTTCACTCCGTAGATAATATCGCCAATTTCAAAGCCTTGGAAAGCAGCGGTTGATCGTTCCTCGATGTTCATGACCATGACGCCGACACTCCGTTCTTTATCTGGGTTAATAAGATCTTGGAGTTGCAGACCTGATAGGCTGGGGTGTAATTGAACGCCTTTAATTTCTGGTATCGGAATTTCTTCTGTTTCGACGACTAGTTCGAGTGTTCTTTCACCTCTTAACAGTTTGAGTTTTAATGTTTCACCCAGCGGCGCTAATCCTATCTGATTTCGCATGTCTTCTGCGTTTTTAACTGGCCGTTCATTTGCCTCAATAATAACATCTCCTTGGACTAGTCCGGCGCGCTCTGCCGCACTGTCAGTTTTCACTTCACTAACTAATGCGCCTTGATAAAGATTCAAGCCGAAGGCTTCTGCCAGATCTGCGGTTAAATCTTGGAAGCTTGCGCCAATTCCTCCGCGCTTCACCTCTCCGTATAGAATCAACTGTTTTAAGATGCTTTGTGCCACAACAGAGGGAATCGCAAACCCGATGCCTACATTGCCGCCTGCTGGTGCAAGGATGGCGGAGTTAATGCCGATCAGCTCGCCGCGCAAATTGATGAGCGCTCCCCCAGAATTACCAGGATTGATGGATGCGTCTGTTTGGATAAAATCTTCATAACCTTGAAGGCCAAGGCCGCTGCGTCCTAGTGCACTGATAATTCCGCTCGTGACTGTTTGTTGAAGTCCGAACGGACTTCCGATCGCGAGCACAAAATCGCCAACAGCAGATGAGTTAGCTTGTGCAAAGGGAATGTGGCGTAAGTTTTTTGCCTCTATCTTTAACGCGGCTAAATCTACTTTTTCATCGGATCCCAGTAGTGTGGCTGTCAGTGTCCGCCCGTCTTGCAGGGTAACCTTAATTTCATCGGCATTTTCGATGACATGATGATTCGTCAGAATGAACCCATTTTCTGCGTCAACGATTACGCCAGAGCCTGCACTTTGTGTTCGTCTAGTTTGACCAGGTTGGTCGGGTAGTTGGAAAAAATGTCGGAAGAAGGGGGAGTTTAATAAAGGATTTGTTCTTTGTTGTCGTATTGTGAAGGTCGCAATATTCACGACTGCAGGTGCCGCATTTTCTACGATTGGAGACAAAGATGGTACCGAGCTACCGCTGATGATTCGTTCTGGTACTGAAGCAAAAGTACTCGTACTTAGCATTAGCAAGTTGACGATGATCAGTTTAGAAATAAAGGGTTTAGAAAACACTTTCTAGGCCTCTCGCATCACGTTAGTATTGAAACTATATCAATGTAATGTGTGTCTCATTCAATTTTTTACAAGCACATCATCGCTTGGCATTTGTTCATTATGCAAGACAAGATAAAACATGTAGATGTTGTCATTGTTGGCGCAGGCATGGTTGGCGCAACAATCGCCTGCGGACTAGCGCAACATAATTTACGTATCGCCTTAATCGATAGAGCGTTACCAAAATCGATTAAGAGTGGAGAACCTCCTCGGATTCGTGTATCGGCACTTCATTTAGCCAGTGAGCAGCTGCTACAAAATCTAGGGGCGTGGGCGCATATTCCTAAAGACAGGGCGCTTGCTTATTCCTATTTAGCGGTGAAAGAAATGCCGGCTAAGTCAGGGTTTGTTTCGAAACTGCCCGATATAACATCATGGGCCACGACCCGTTTTGAGGCGCAAGACTTAGGTAGAGAGCATTTAGGCCACATACTAGAGAATGATGCGATTCAACTTGGCTTGCTAGATCGTGTTGCTGAATTGCCAAACATTGAGTTAGTTAGTGGCGTCACGATTGAATCGAGTGAGTTAGGTTCTGATAAGCGTATGCTTACTTTGAGCGATGGTTCTGTCATGTCAGCCGATTTGGTTGTTGGGGCTGATGGCGCGCAATCTCAAATGCGTCGAATTGCTGGAATTGGTCAGTTTAGCGAGTCTTATACTCAGCACGCTATGGTCGTATCCATTACCTATAAAGGCGGAGTTGAGCAAGGGACTTGGCAGGCTTTTAGACCAGAAGGGCCTCTCGCGTTTCTTCCGTTACCGCGCATTGACGGTGTTAATTATGGCTCGTTAGTTTGGTACGACTCGCCGAATACTATCGCACAGTTAAAAGGCTTGTCTGATGCCGAGCTGCGTCAAAAACTTCAAGCGATATATCCCCAAGAATTACCTGATATTGAACAGATTCTTCAGGTCGCTTCGTTTCCTCTTGCCAAGTCACATGCTCAGCAATACTCAGGAGAGCGTATTGTTCTGGCCGGTGATGCTGCGCACACAATTAATCCTTTAGCTGGTCAGGGTGTTAATCTCGGGTTTATGGATGCCGCGGTATTGATTGAGGAGCTCGGTAAAGCATTGATTAATGACCAAGCCTTATCAGATCGGGCGGTGTTAAAGAATTATGAAAAGCAGCGACGTATGTTTAATCAACTCATGATGAGTGGTATGGACGCGTTTTATTATGGCTTTAGTAATCGCTCTGCCCCAGTGCAAATTATTCGAAACATAGGTTTAGGGCTTGCACATCGCTCAGGTCCGTTGAAACAAAAAGTATTGGAATACGCTACAGGTCTTCAAGGTAGTATTCCTAAGCTTGCAAAAGTAAGTGACGTATAAGGACAACTCAAATGTCAGAGACGATATTTACAAAGATCATTAATAAAGAAATTCCCGCTGAAATCTTGTACGAAGACGATATCAGCATTGCCTTCAAAGACATTATGGCGCAGGCGCCCGTTCATTTTCTGGTCATTCCTAAGAAACCCATTGCGACCATTAACGATATCGAAGAGGGCGATAAAGAATTGCTTGGGCATTTGTATTGGGTTGCAAAACACATCGCTCAAGAGCAAGGATTTGCGGAACAAGGTTATCGTGCAGTGATGAATTGTAATGAGTATGGCGGTCAGTCTGTGTACCATATTCATCTGCATATTCTTGCTGGTAAGCCTTTAGGTTGGCCACCATACACCGATACGCTTAAGGTCTAGTCATACCGACCTTCTCATAGTTTGATGAGTTGGTGTTTTTGCTGAGTTGAAGGGATGCCTTAGCTGAATGCTGTGCTTCAATCGCATCCCAAATATCCAGAGCAAGCGCCGAATGTGCATCGTAAAATTGATGCGAAAACATTAGGTAATATGGGCGCTGCATGAAGGGCTTATTTAGCTTTTCTATCATAGCCTCAATATGCGGTGATTTTGAGATTCGTGTGTCACTCATTGTTTCAATATCTATCCAAGCATCGATTCGACCTCGATAAAGCATTTCTAGCCCGCTTGATTGCGTCGTGACTTCAACCACATCTAGACCTAAAGCTTTTAAGTCGTCAATGACGGCATAACCAATCACGGCACCGATCTTAATGGTATTGTCTGAAAATCTATCTCCGTTCCACGATAGAGTCTTATCTTTGCGTTTATAGATGACATAAGACTGACTCATGATTTGTTTCGTGGGGTCAGGGCTCCCCTCTGAGGTTAGATATTTACCAAAAGCTTCACGTTCTTTTTTATAGCTGGAGTGGAACACGCCATCCGCTTCGCCGTCCTTCACCATTTGTAATGCCCGTGTCCAAGGTACGCGTTCAAACGTGAATTTCACGGTTAAGTCAGCTTCAATGTCTTTGAGCAGTGATAAGGTGATTCTGGGCTTCTCCCAATTAATTTCTGGGCCATTGCCTAAGTAGTACGGCGGGTTTTCTTTTACCTCAAACACAAGCGTTATTTCCTGACGATCTGCGAAAGTAAGTGTTGAATAAAGACTAATCAGTAAAAGAATGAAGCGTTTCATGAGTAAGGATCTAAAAAGAAAGAATAAAACATAGCGTTTGTTTTGTAGTTACATCGCAAAAGTTACACGGCAAAATTTTGTACTACTTTTAACACCTATGAGTTTCTGATCAACGAGACATTTTGAGTAATGAATAATGTTTGAATGGATAACCAGCCCTGAAGCATGGATCGCACTCGCGACATTGATGGCTTTAGAAATTGTCTTAGGTATCGACAATATCATTTTCATCTCTGTTTTAGTTGGGCGACTGCCAGAACATCAACGAAATAAAGCTCGAAAAATTGGTATCACTTTAGCGATGATCTCCCGATTATTGCTCTTATTTAGCCTCGCTTGGGTGATGAAGCTAGTAGATCCCTTATTCAGTGTTTTGGATAACGATATATCCGGTAGGGACCTGATTTTAATACTCGGAGGTTTGTTCTTATTGATGAAATCCACGCATGAAATCCATGGGAGTTTTGAGATTAAAGATGTGTCAACGACAATGCTCGCAACATCTAGCTTTGCCTCAATACTCGTTCAAATAGCGGTATTGGATTTGATCTTTTCTTTGGACTCTGTAATTACAGCGGTTGGTTTGGTGGAGCATCTCAGCATTATGGTTATTGCTATTGTGTCCTCTGTGATTGTGATGCTGATAGCCGCTAATCCTATTGGCGAGTTTGTTGATAGAAACCCAACTATCAAGATGTTGGCTTTGTCGTTTTTAATCTTGATCGCGTTTACGTTGATCGCCGAAGGCTTTGATGTACATATTCCGAAGGGTTACGTATATTTCGCAATGGCGTTTTCACTATCGGTTGAGCTTCTAAATATTAAGTTGCGCTCGAGAAAAGTAGAGAAAGTCGAGACCATTCAATTGGCTCGAAAGCATGGATTTGACGATTCGTCTTTCGAGTAAGAATTTTGGCCAAAAAAAAGCTCAACCTGTCTCCAAGTTGAGCCTCAATCAAATCTGCTTGATGTGCTTATTCGCTAATTAATTGCTCAGCTTCAGCAATCTTCATATGGCGCACATCTTCACCTTTGACCATGAATATCACGTATTCTGCAACGTTCGCAGCATGATCACCGATACGCTCAAGCGCACGCAGTACCCACAGTACATTATGTACTTGTGAGATGCTTCGCGGATCTTCCATCATAAACGTCATCAACGATCGAATCGCTGAGCCATATTCGGCGTCAACAGAACTATCTTCGCGAATAATTTCCAAGGCCATGTTGGCATCAAGTCGTGCGAAGGCGTCTAATGATCCACTGACCATTTGAGTCACGCGTTGACTGATGTGGCGTACTTCGATGTAACCGCGAGGCGCTTTGCCTTCATCGCTTAATTTAATCGCCATTTTTGCAATTTTTGCGGCTTCATCACCAATGCGCTCAAGGTCAGAAATCATCTTAACGGTTGAAATCACTAAGCGTAGGTCGCTTGCAGCAGGTTGGCGGCGTGCAATGATTTGCGTACATTCTTCGTCAATCATACGCTCCATTTCGTCGACGCTTTTCTCTGTTGCTGCAACAGACTCAGCTAATGAAGTGTCAGAGTTAAGCAAGGCATCAACCGAATCTGTTATCTGGCGTTGAACAAGACCGCCCATTGCTAAAAAGTGGTTTCTCAGCTCGCTTAGGTTTTGGTTGAACTGTTGCGAGATATGCTGGTTGTGCGTCTCATGTGTTGGTTCGCTCATTTTCATATTCCTCTTTTATTATTCGTCCTTGAATTAACCATAGCGGCCAGTGATGTAATCTTCTGTTTGTTTCTTCTCAGGATTTGTAAACAGCTGGTCGGTGTTTCCAAATTCAATGAGATCACCCATGTACATGAATGCGGTGTAGTCAGAGACACGCGCAGCCTGTTGCATGTTGTGGGTAACGATAACGATGGTGTAGTCGTCTTTAAGCTGGTGAATGAGTTCTTCGATTTTGAGCGTTGATAGAGGATCAAGTGCCGATGCTGGCTCATCCAGAAGCAGTACTTCTGGCTTAACGGCAACGGTACGTGCGATAACAAGACGCTGTTGCTGACCACCTGAAAGGCCTAATGCGCTATCGTTTAAACGATCTTTTACTTCATCCCACAGTGCAGCAGATTTTAAAGACCATTCAACAGTTTCGTCTAAAACACGCTTGCTGTTGATCCCTTGGATACGCAAGCCGTATGCGACGTTTTCGTAAATACTTTTCGGGAAAGGGTTTGGCTTCTGGAATACCATTCCCACACGACGGCGTAGATCTGCTACTTCGACTTCACGATCGTAGATGTCGCTACCTTCAAGAAGCACTTTACCTTGGATGTTTACGCCATCAACAAGGTCATTCATGCGGTTGAAGCAACGCAATAGCGTTGACTTACCGCAGCCTGAAGGGCCGATAAAAGCAGTTACACGATTCTGTGGAATCGTCATGTTGATGCCATGTAGCGCTTCTTTTTCACCATAACTTAGGCGTAGGTCTTCAACTTTAAGTGCGACCTTTTCATCTTCTAGACGAAGGTTATTGTCTGAGCGCTGAAGGCTACTGATGTCGATACCGTGTGTACGTTCGTTTGTGTTCTCTGTGTTTGAATCTTGTGTCATATCAAACTTCTCTAAAAATCTATCAATAAAATTTGGTTGTTTAGCTAATTGGGAGGCAGGAGCAAAATAGGCTCAACCGCCTCCGTTTAGCGTGTTTACATTTCTAAGGCTTTGTACTTTTCACGTAAGCGGTTACGAATCGCAACAGCTGATAAGTTAAGTAAAGCGATAACCGCTACCAGCAAGAACGAGGTCGCGTACACAAGTGGTCGCGCTGCTTCAACGTTCGGGCTTTGGAAACCTACATCGTAAATATGGAAGCCTAAGTGCATAAATTTCTGGTCTAAGTGCAAGTAAGGGTAGTTACCATCTAAAGGAAGTGATGGCGCTAACTTCACTACACCAACCAACATTAATGGCGCTACTTCACCGGCTGCACGCGCGATAGCAAGGATAACGCCTGTCATCATTGCTGGGCTAGCCATTGGCAAAATAACACGCCACAAGGTTTCTGCTTTGGTTGCACCAAGTGCCAAACTACCTTCGCGAATGGAGCGAGGGATACGTGACAAGCCTTCTTCCGTTGCGACGATGACGACTGGTAGCGTTAGAATCGCGAGTGTAATCGATGCCCATAGTAGACCACCGGTACCGAATGTTGGTGACGGCAATGCTTCTGGGAAGAACGCTTTATCCACGCCGGAACCGACAAAGTAGATAAAGAAGCCAAGACCAAATACACCGTAAACAATTGAAGGAACACCGGCGAGGTTATTTACCGCAATACGTATGATACGTGTCATCGTACCTTGGTGGGCATATTCACGTAGATAAACTGCTGCGATTACGCCAAATGGTGTCACGATGATCGACATGATAATGACCATCAAAACCGTACCGAAAATAGCAGGGAAGATACCCCCTTCGGTATTGGCTTCACGTGGTTCGTCACTGATGAACTCGTAGAGTTTTGCAATGTAGAAAACGATCTTATCGCCAATACTCATCGCGTTCGGCTGGAAGGCATGAACGATCTTCGCAAGATCAACCGTGATTTGCGTGCCGTCCATACTTTGTACACGAACTTTGTCGCGGTTTATTCGGCCATAAAGCTCGATAAGACGGCCCTGTAAGCCATCGTATTCAGCATTTAATGCTGCTCGCTCAGCTTCAATATCAGCAAGTGCTTGCGATGTTAAACGATCTTCCAATTCCAACTTGCGCTGCTGAAGTCGAAGACGTTCGATACCCGCATTGATAGAACCAATGTCACTCTTCTCAATATCATGAATTTGAGAATAAATATCCAAAGCTCTATCTAGGCGCTCTTGTAGAGCAGGCCAAGCTTGATCACCTTCAGCGACAACTTGGTCATTCTCGATGACTTCATTTAAGTAGCCGTAGAAATTACCCCATTCGCGACGTTCCATCACGATAATGTCTTCTGGGTAGGTGATGTTTGAGAAATCACGAGCAAGAATCCAACGGAAGTCAGTCCCTGAAATATCACGGTTACCAATCTTCATTAGATTACGATCCAGATGCTCTAGATCTTCAGGAATGCTATATCCAGCATCACGTAGTTGATCCGCAGACACTTCTACGGTTTCAACGAGTTCACCAATGATGGTGTAACGATCACCATTTTTAGCTGTCACTTCTGCTTGCATCACATCGTGAGCCCAGAAGTGGACAAGACCTCGGCTTGCGATCAACCAAAGAAGACCGAAAACCATAACCATGCTGATGGCAACAGCACCGGCGTTGAACCAAACCCATGGGTCGCCGTTTTTAAACCATTTTTTAACTGATACGCGCACAATAGACTCCTTAAATCACACTGTACTTGTTGCGAAGACGCTGGCGCACAAATTCTGCAAAGGTGTTTACGACAAAGGTAAACAGGAATAGAACAAAGGCTGCGAGGAATAAGATGCGGTAGTGCGTGCTACCCACTTCTGATTCAGGCATTTCGACAGCAATGTTTGCTGACAAAGTACGCATACCTTCAAAGATATTGATGTCCATGATCGGGGTGTTACCAGTCGCCATCAGTACGATCATGGTTTCACCGACCGCACGACCCATACCAATCATTACCGCTGAGAAAATACCCGGGCTTGCTGTTGGAAGGATAACGCGTGTCATGGTTTGCCACTGCGTTGCACCAAGTGCAAGAGAGCCTTGGGTCAGATGTTTTGGCACACTGAACACGGCATCTTCTGTAATCGAGAAGATGGTAGGGATAACTGCAAAGCCCATCGCTGCACCAACGACTAAAGCGTTACGTTGGTCGAAATCGATACCGGCTTCATTCGTTAACCAAAGGCGCATGTCACCATTGAAGAATGCGACTTCTAGCGTTGGGCTGAGCGCCATGGCAAGCCAACCACCAAAGATAATGACAGGAATCAGCAGTACTGGGTCCCAGCCATCAGGCACTAAACGACGAATGTTGGAGGGTAAGTTACTCCACATAAAGCCGAATAAAAGTATGAAGATCGGGGTGATTATGAGTATTGCGAATACGCCAGGAAGGTTTTCTTCCATAAACGGTGCAAAGAATAAACCTGCCAAGAAACCTAGAATTACGGTAGGTAATGCTTCCATCAATTCAATCGATGGTTTTACCTTACGACGTAAACCCGGTGACATGAAATATGCAGTATACAAAGCGCCACAGATTGCTAGAGGCGTTGCAACAAGCATCGCATAGAACGCGGCTTTTAATGTACCGAATGCAAGAGGGGATAAGCTGTATTTTGGTTCGAAGTCGTTATTCGCTGCTGAAGATTGCCAAATGTAATCTGGTTCTTCATAGCCCTCATACCAAACTTTGCCCCAAAGTGCTGAGAAGGAAATTTCAGGGTGCTCGTTATCCACTAACCACCATTGAATTTTTCCATCCGTAGTTTCAACAAGAAGTTTGTTGGCACGTGGTGCAATAGCAAGATTATTAACGGCTGCGTCTGCACTAATGGTCAATGCAGTGGAATGCGCAGTACTGTTGTAAAACTTAATCGTGCCTTCAGTGTTGGCGATTAAGAAACCCTTACGACGTTGTTCAATATCTGCCGCTGCAATCTTACCGCCGACGGCTTCAAAGGTACGAATGTTTTCAAGACGATACTTGTTGTTTTCATCGCGTACCATGAACCACTGCGAGGTGCTTCCTTGGCTGTCGGAGACCAAGATGGAAGCACCACCCAGTAGTAAGGTCATATCGTCAATTAAAGTATTTTCGTCACCCACTTTGATGGTGCCGTTGACGATATTTTCACGTTTTGCATTGAGATCTAAAACCTGGATATGTCCATCATTGGTACCGACAAATACAAAGCGCATCGCAGGTTCAGCAATGATAAATTTAGGTGCGACATCAAGTTGTGGGAGATCAACTTCTTCAGGCACTAAACGTATTTCACCGCTCAAGAAGTCTTCTTCTTGTTCGAATTGTTTTGCGACCAAGGCGTTCGATTCTGTTACCGCGACGACCATTAGTGCGCCGTCACTTAAGGCAATAGAAATTTCTTTTAGAGGCTCACCATTTTCAGCTAGCTGCATAGCCTCTTCGCCGAATGGATATTCAATAAAAGGTTCAATCTTACGCTGGTCATTTGGGTAAGTGATTTTATAGCTGTGCTGCAATACCAGAGCAGAACCATCACTTAGGCCAAGTACGAATTTGCGAGAAGCAGGATCTGCGTTGGCGACGCTAGATACCTCAACGCCCTCGGGAATCGGGAGAGATACAAGGTTATCGATGCTCCCGTCTATTGTGTTAAAGAAAACCACCTTTCCTTGGTCAGTTACACGAAAAGCTTTCTCGCCTTGCTCTTCTGTGCCACTAAAAATTGTGCTTCCTGCAGCTTGTTCTGGAACATCGTAGGTAGCAACACGCTCTGCTTCGGCACTGGTGAATAGCGGTGCCACTTCATAAAGAAGATAAAAGAAGATAAGTGTGATTGCTACGATGACGCTAATGCCGCCAGCCCCAATAGAGACACTGGCAAGCTTGTCTTTTAACTTTCTGTTTTTACGATGCCTAACTAGCTTCGGAGTGTTGAAGTCTAATGTTGGCTGCGTTGGTGATTCACTCATAAATTAATACCGACAATTGAGAGAATTTAAATTTCGCAAATTATATAACAATGTAAATTCATAGTCTGCTTAAACGGAAAAACCTCCCACCATATATGGTGGGAGGTTTTTTCTTTGACTAGCTATCTACTGGGTACTAGCTTACTGCTTATAGACCTAGTTCTTTGAACTGACGCTCAACAACTTTTGCAGGAAGTGGCACATAGCCATCTTTAACTACAACTTCTTGACCTTGCTTAGACATTACAAGCTTCAAGAACTCAGCAGTCGTTGGATCAAGCGCTTTATTTGGCGCTTTGTTCACGTATACGTATAGGAAGCGTGAAAGTGGGTAAGCACCTGTTACAGCGTTTGCAGCATTTGCTTCAACATATTTGTCGCCCTTCTTCGCTAGTGGAAGAGCGCGCACTGATGCAGTTGTGTAACCGATGCCAGAGTAACCAATACCATTAATTGACTCAGATACACCCTGAACAACTGACGCTGAGCCTGGTTGCTCATTTACGTTGTTTTTGAAGTCGCCTTTACATAGTGCTTTCTTCTTGAAGTAACCGTAAGTACCAGATACTGAGTTACGACCGAATAGTTGAATGCCCTTGTTTGCAAGAGAACCTTCAACACCTACATCACCCCATGTTTTTACGTCGCTATCGAAGCCACATTTACGAGTTGATGAGAAGACCGCATCTAGTTCAGCGATGTTCATACCTTTGATTGGGTTGTCTTTGTTGACGAATACAGCAAGAGCATCGATCGCTACAGCAACTGGTGTTGGTGCATAACCGTAACGTTTTTCGAAGGCTTCGATTTCTTTGTCCTTCATCTTACGGCTCATTGGGCCCATGTTAGATGTGCCTTCAGTCAATGCTGGTGGCGCAGTAGAAGAGCCCGCCGCTTGAATTTGAATGTTTACATTTGGGTAGTTACGCTTAAAGTCTTCTGCCCAAAGTGTCATTAGGTTAGCTAGAGTATCTGAACCTACACTAGAAAAGTTACCAGATACGCCGCTCGCTTTTTCGTATACAGGTAGGCCTGCATCGACTTGCGCTGTTGTAACACTTGAAAAAGCTGTCAGTGCCATTGCACCAATTAGTTTTTTAAATCTCATTATCATCTCCCGTGATATTTGATTTAGTTTCGATTGATTAATTGTTTAACGCTTCAATGAGGATGCAATATAGGGCGGCTTTATGACATAAATATGACAATACTTTGTAATATTCAAAAAAAAATAGTTTTCTCGAATAATGAGGATAAGTGGAAGATTGATGTGAAGAAGCTATCGTAAATAATAATTGTTATTCAGGAAGTAAAAATCATGACGCTTTTCGATGGGATAGGGCCAGCGACGGACAGCGAGTTAATGTTGAAGGTGCTCGCGACACCGGCGAATACAAATATTCATGGAGACATCTACGCCGGCTGGTTATTAGATCAAATGGATGCGGCAGCCACCTTGTTTGCAACAAAGTTATCTAATGGTCGTTGCTCAACCGTTGCTGTGGATCAAATTAAATTTCAATCGCCCATTAACGTGGGAGATGCGGTAAGTATTTATGCGCGACTTGATGATACTGGGCGCAGTTCGATGGTGATCTCGGTTGAAGTGTTCGTGCAGCAGAGTGTTAGCAATGTGAATATCAAAGTCACAGAAGGTCGATTTACTTCTGTTGCTATAGATAACCAAGGATCAATTCGTCAGTTACTATGACGGAAAGTTCTTGTGTTTAGTCGGTGAGCGCGAACATCTTATCTGCGTAGCGTTTTGAGAAAACTCGCCGTTCATTGTCATCAAATTGTACCGTGAACGTTTCCCCTTCTTCTTGAACGACACGACCTCTACCCATTGATTTATGTTCAATGATGTCCGCTTGCCAAATTGCTTGATCAAAGTTGCTCAAGGTTGGGCGCTCAGCCTTGCTAGGCGTGGTAAGCATAATTGAAAAAGTATCAGCGTATCTTTGCAAGGTCTTGCTTGCGAGCGTTTTAAGTTGTGCAGTGTTTTGTTGTCGCTCGATAGATCTCGCAATGTGCAGTGCTGACTCACTTTGCATTTCATGTAAAAAGCGTAGACCGTCTTTGCTGTCTGATTTAGGACATAGCATGAGGAGTGATTGCTTTGCTCTAGTCATGGCGACATAAATCAAGCGTCGCTCACTAGCGATATCTTGGGGGCTAATCTCTTTTCTGCCACTTGAACTGAAAAAGGTCGTTTCAGAAAGCCCAGGCAAAACTACATGCTCCCATTCCAGCCCTTTAGCGCGATGCATACTTGTAATGTGTATACCTTGAGCATGCTGGATTTGTGTTCTTTCTTCGAGCGCTGCGAGCTCATTTAACAAGGCGTTTGCGTTTTCTGTACGGCTTTCTGCCATAAAGGCCATCAGGTTTTTGACCGTCCTAACTTGCTCGTCACTAGCGTCTTGGCTTAGGCCACTCGTTTTTAGCTCATCAAAAAGCTTCGTTTCTTGTATGTATTGTTTGAACAGCTGTCTTGGAGGGTTTGTATTGTTCTCAAGAGCAGATAAGCCTTTAGCGAAGCGCTCCAATTTGAGCTTTTGGAAGCGGCTTAAGTCGCTTGGAATCATATTCAGTACATGGTGTCCCCAACGGCTAGAGTGCTGAGCAAGTTGATGCATGAAAAGCTGAATTTGACGTTCATTAATGCCCACATGAGGGAACCGGGCTAACTGAATGAATGCTTGCTCTCGCATAGTTGGTGGCATTTGAGAAAAGCTGCCATCGGCAAGTTGAAGCAAACTGCGGATGGCATACATCTCATCCGAACCAAAAATTCCGCGGAACCCATTTAATACGTAAGGTAAATTAGCGCGCAATAGTGCTAATTCTAAATTTGCTGTTTGACTCCAATATCGAACCAAAATTGCTGTTTGATTCCGTTGCGATGCATCATGTTTCGCTAATCGTGTCACGAGGCTGATAAGTTCATTTTGTGTTTCGCATAGCTCGACCGCAGTGTGAGGATTACTCTTAGCAGGAATACACAATGCGTCGTCGTGATAAGGGCTATGCGCAATTAATTGATTGGCGAGTAGAGCGATTTGATGACCATAACGGAAACTCGTGCTGAGCTTGAGCGATTCGCAATGTTTATATTCTTCGGCAAAACCGGACAGCATGTATTGCGGTTTTGCTCCACGGAACTCATATATCGTTTGGTCGGGGTCGCCAACGATGGTGACTTTTGCTCGTTCGCCTGCAATCAAGCTTAACAAGGTATGTTGAATATCATTGGTGTCTTGATATTCGTCAACAAGAATCACGTCCATTTTATTCGAGACTAAATCTCGAAGTTCAGGTTTGGCGATAATGGTTTTGACTGGCGTGTAAAGCATATCAGCATAGCTAATGCGCGAATGGTCATTACGCCATTGCTCAAAGCGTTCAAACAGGCTCGGTAAAAAACCAAATTTATTCTCTAAACCGGAGTGTTTGAAAAAACTATGAGGGTCATCAAGCTGGCTTTTACATTGATCAATAAAGCTTGCTGCAACATCAAGATATTCTTTTTTATAACGCTTGAACTCATTTTGTTGTTCGGGGCTAAGAACCTGCGGAACGAGTTGTAGTAAGTGAAATTGAATTTCGCGCTCACTCAGAATATTGCCTTGATATGGAGCTAAGACACCGATCTCAATAAAGCGTTTGTATAAGCGAAACCCCATCGCATGAAACGTGCGTACTTCTGGAATACTTTGGCCTTCACCTCGCACTGATTGCAGCTTTTTCTGAAAATCGAGTTGCGCGCTTTTATTGAACATAAGCACAAGTAAGCGTCGTGGGTCGTAGCCATCAGCAAGTAATTTATTGATTCGATGTGCAAGTGTTGTGGTTTTTCCGCTACCGGCAACAGCACGAATCACATAATGCGCAACGGGAGCATCGACAATAATGCGTTGTTCAGGTGTTAGAGATATCTCGGGCATGCAGTGCTTATCGTGTTACGCGGTATGTCGGATTACTTGAGTTTTGGTATCAGAGTCAACAAACTATGAACTTTACTAACAGGATATAAGTGTCAGCGGATGATGCGTGCAATCATACTATTAAGTTTACTGATCTGGGTAGGCGGATGTGCCTCAAAAAATGCGGTTCCAAACGATTTCCAAATCAATACATCAACGCAGTCGATTAAAGAGCCCTCAGGTTTGATGACAGCGATTTCCTCAGGCGATGAAGTCGCTATGAAGGAACGTATTTTGGCGGGAGACTCTGTGAATGCAGAGTTTGAGGGGCACACACCTCTGAGATACGCGATCAGCGCAAAGCAAACACGCATGGTTCAGATTT
The DNA here is from genome assembly GCF_001635735.1 of Oleiphilus sp. HI0067. Classification (NCBI taxonomy): domain Bacteria; kingdom Pseudomonadati; phylum Pseudomonadota; class Gammaproteobacteria; order Oceanospirillales; family Oleiphilaceae; genus Oleiphilus; species Oleiphilus sp. HI0067. The sequence goes on along the minus strand of NZ_LWFI01001000.1, from coordinate 6,715 downwards.
TATTACGTGCCGGAGCGCAGCCTAATTGGGCCATGCAGCCCGGACAAGAAAGTGTGCTCATGCTTGTTAGTCGTTTAGGATTGAATGATTTAGTCGTGGCGTTTATTCGCTCCGGTATGGCATTAGACTATGCGGATGCCTCTGGTCGCACAGCACTAACAGAAGCGGCGATGAATGGGCATCTTACAACCGCTAATGTCTTGATTAATGCAGGCGCTGACGTAGACATAGTGTTCGAAGGGAAGTCACTACTGATGCACTTGGTAGAACAAAACAGCATGTTATTGGTGAAGCCAGTTATTGAAGCAGGGGCTGATGTGAATTACGTGTCTAACATGGGGGAGAGCAGCCTAAGTATTGCTCGAGAACAGCAACTCCATGAGTTAGACTTAATGTTGGTTCAGGCGGGCGCACGATTGTGACAAGTACGTGCATTAAGTAAACTTCGCAAGATAATTTTAAGTACAACTCACAACGGATTCTTCATTATGTCACGCCATCAACAAATCTCTGTTGGCCCAATGCCTTCTCAGAAAGAGGATTACTCTGAATACGAAGAGACTCAGGTCCTTTGGGGGCGAATTGGCTTGATCTTTGGCGTCGTGTTTGCGGTCGCTTTTTCGGCGCTTTACCTTGTCTTTGAGCCACTGAATGATACTCCCACCGTTGTGAGTGTAATTGAGCAGCGCAAGATTGCGGCTGCACAAGAGACAACTATTATGGAGAACACACAAGCGCCAAGCGAAGAAGCGGTTGTGGCAGCGCTCGAATTAAAGAGCGATGTTGAGGCTGAAGTAGACCCTACGCCAGTGGCATTAACTCAGCGAGCAGCTTCATTAACGCAAACTGCGGTGCAAGCGCCCGTATCGGCAATCTCTACATTAAATCCTGCGATCATTTCGGCGAGTTTAGCGCGAGGTGTTGATGAGAATCGACATCCTATTGATCTGCTTGGCTATGAAGTGAGTATGGATGGTGAGAATCTGATTAAGGTCGTTCTTCATACTGAAATGCTAAACATTCAAGGTACAACTCTTTTTCACGAGTGGTTTTTGAATGAGAAGCGTCAGGCAAGGGTGCGTATACCGGTCAATGCTGACGAGCAATTAAGTTATTCCAGTAAGTTTATTGATAAGTATATGACGGGTGATTGGTCGGTACGTGTGAGCGATGCTCAGGGAGAGGTCTACGCACTGGCGAATTTCAAAGTCATTCGCTAAACGTGCTGTTTACACTTAAGAAGCTAATCGGTGGCTTATTAATGCCGGTTTCGGTCGTGCTGTCGCTTGGTTTGCTTGCTTTGCTATGTAGCTGGAAAGGCAAGCACTCTTGGGCTAAGAGCCTAATGTGTTTGGCACTCGTAGCGTTATATCTTTGTTCGATCAAACCTATCGCTCATCTTATTGCTCAGCCGCTTGAGTACCGATATAGCCCGTTTGATGGGCAAGATGTGCCGTACGTTGTGGTGCTTGGTGGTGGTCATACGACTGATATGCGTGTCGCGTCTCTGCATCAATTGAATCGTACATCTTTGGCTCGTTTGCTAACCGGTGTTGAGATTGTGAAGCTGCAACCAAAAGCTACCTTGTTGGTGTCTGGCTATGCGGGGTTTGATACGCAAAGTCATGCGCAAGTCGCGGCAAATACGGCGCAGTTATTAGGCGTTGATGCAGATCGCATTTTATTGCAAGCCAATGCTAAAGATACGTATGAGGAAGCGCTTGCTTGGCGAAATATAATTGGTATGCAGCCTTTTGCATTGGTGACTTCAGCAATGCATATGCCCCGTGCGATGGCGTTGTTTGAAAGCTTAGGTATGCGACCTATTGCTGCGCCAGCCAACATAGAAGCAAAAGGTGATCGACCTTTGGTTTGGCGTGATTGGATTCCGACAGCAAACAACTTGGCAATTGTTCAAGCAGCGTGGCATGAATATTTAGGGATGTCTTGGGCTTGGCTTAACAAAACACTAAAAGAGGCGGTGTAATGGCGTTCAAAGGTGAAAAGAATTTTTCACACCGTAGTGCAGATAAAGTGGGCGTTTTATTGGTGAATCTGGGTACGCCTGAGGCTCCAACGGCTAAAGCGCTACGTAAATATCTGGCTCAATTTTTATCGGATCCTCGTGTTGTTGAGATTCCAAAACTGATATGGATGCTGATCCTACATGGCATCATTTTACGTGTTAGGCCTAGCAAATCTGCTGAAGCGTATAAAGAAGTATGGACTGAGGATGGTTCACCTTTGATGCTCCATTCTTTGGCGCAAACACAAGCCATTCGTGAGAAGTTGCGTGCCGAGTATGGCAACAATGTGATGGTTGAGCTCGCAATGCGTTATGGTGAGCCCTCAGTATCGAATACGCTTGATCAAATGATGGCGGAGAGTTGCCGCAAACTAGTTGTGTTGCCTTTATATCCGCAGTATTCAGGAAGCACTACGGCCTCTGTTTTTGATGATCTCGCAGCAGATTTTACGCAACGTCGTTGGTTACCCAGTTTTCGATTTATTAGCAGTTATCATACGAATCCAGCCTACATCAATGCCTTGGCCCAAAGCATTCAACAGCACTGGGCTGAGCATGGTCGCTGCGACAAACTCGTATTTTCTTTTCATGGTGTACCTCAACACTTTCTCCATTCTGGAGACCCTTATCACTGCCAATGCCATGTCACTGTCCGCTTACTTGCCGAACAGCTTGGATTGAATCAAGACGAATATTTAACCTGTTTTCAATCGCGTTTTGGCAAAGCTGAGTGGTTGAAGCCTTATCTTGATGCGACCATGAAATCTCTTCCAAATGAAGGGGTAAAATCAGTACAAGTCGTGTGTCCTGGTTTTTCATCGGATTGCTTAGAAACACTCGAAGAAATTGCCGGAGAAAATAAGGAATACTTTATGGAAGCTGGAGGCGAACGCTTCGAATATATTCCGGCATTAAATTCTAGATCAGAGCATATTGAAGCCTTGATTGGTTTCATTAATGAAGAGGCTGGTGCTTGGTTTGATGGGTTAAGCGAAAGCGTAGAGAACGTCGAGCGAGAACAGCGATATTCAAGCCATAAGTACAATCAAAAAAATAAATAAAAATCAGAGAAAGGAAGATATAAATGCGACAAGTAATAACAGCTTTTCTAGCGGTCTTTATGTGTATGGGACTAGTTGGTCAAACATTAGCGCAGCCTAAAGTAGAAGACGCGTGGGTTCGTTTGATGCCACCAAATGCCACGGTGACGGCGGCATATGCGAAGATCAACGTTTCGCATGCTGATGAGCTCATCGCAGTATCATCGGCTATTGCTAACAAAGCAGAAATTCACGAGAGCATGATGAGTGATGGCGTTATGAGTATGCGTCCCGTTGCGTCTATGTCTTTGTCTGAAGGCGAAACTAGCGAATTAAAACCGCATGGTATGCATATCATGTTAATGGGCCTACAGCAGGCCTTGGCGGAAGGCGATGAAGTAGAGCTAGTCTTAGAGTTTAAAGAAAGCGGCTCAGTCACCGTGCCATTTGTTGTTCGCAAGCCTTAATAATTAGACGGTGTCTAACTCCTCTTATTTAATCCGTGATGTTCAAGCTTTTGATGCTGAACGCATCGCGGATATCTATAACTATTATATTAAGCATACGGTCGTCACCTTTGAAGAAGAGCCTCTTGACGCTAATCAGATTCTGACAAGAATTAATCAAGTACAAGAACTTGGCTTACCATGGTTAGTCGCGGAGCAAGATGGTCAGGGTCTTGGATATGCCTATTCTGCGCCTTGGCGTGAGCGCTCTGCGTATCGTTATTCCAAAGAAGTTAGCGTATATCTCGATGCCAATCTTCATCATAAAGGCGTAGGTTCAATGTTGTATCAGGCTTTGTTTGAGCGTTTGAGTCAACTTGATGTGCATGCAGTGATGGCGGTGGTTGCTTTGCCGAATGAAGCGAGCGAAGCCTTACATGAAAAATTTGGCATGAAGAAAGTCGCACACCTTGAACAAGTTGGGCGAAAGTTCGGACAATGGATTGATGTTGGGTATTGGCAGCGCGTGTTTTGATTTTAGTTTTTTGATTCTTTGAAGCTTTCTTGTTTCTAGACTTCTGTTCCTGTCGGCGGCGGCCGAAAACCCCTTAAGACCTTTGACGCCAAAGGTCTTAAGGATCTAAATGCGCCCCAATTTTCGGGGCCTTCGGCTACACTCAAACTCTTGCGTAAATCGGCGCTGCGGAACTTATCCGCGATGCGGATTTCGAACAGTCCTCGCGTTATTCCGATTTTCGCCGGCGAGCTTTCGTCCCTCGAGATGGGGAATTAGCCATTCCGATAAGTTTTATTCTTTGCACCCACTACCCCTTCTGACTAGATGAGTTGCTCAGAGAATAAACGGCTTTATGCCGAGGACTGTTTGAGCCGAAGGCGAGTTCCGCAGGCGCTGTTTATTGTTGAGCAGCGAATGAACCCGAAGGGCTAGGAAGTAGACGCTGACTTGGACAAGGTGAATTGCGAAGCAAGAGAAGGTGGCCTGAGTCATTGTTAAGGGAGTGTCAGCGCACTCCCTTAACTCGTCCTTTTGGACGAAAACCGAAATAGAAAAAATGTGTTGAAACTAGAAAGTGTCAAAGAATAAAAAGATTCTACTCTCTATCCTTCGAAGTACATTCCGCTAGTTGAGGATCAATCTTACAGCGAACCTTACGGAACAAGGTTAAAGCTNTGCCGTTATAGACTCCCTGCTCACGCAGGGCGATGCGGCTTTCGCGGAACAGCTCACTCCAGTTGTCTTCGGTTTTTTCGCTAATTTCAATCCAGTATTTCTCAGGGATTGTTAGTTCGCTATCAACGATTTTACGAATTTGATCTTTATATTTGCTCGCCATCAGTTCACGAGATTTTTGCGCAAAACCTTCAGGTACTTTTTCCCAACGAACAATTAGCTGCATGGTGATCTGCAAGCTTGGCCATTTGATAACGCCACCGCCTGGCTCAAGGCCCTTGTACATTTCCATAGGCTCGTAAGCTAAGCCCGGTGCGCCGGTAATATCGACCGCTTTGTTATTAAATTTTTGGAGTGCGTTAGCAATACTTGATGATACTGGCGTCATGCCGATACGTGTCGCTAAATATTCTGTTTCAGGCGCATTATCGAGCACGGTGACACGCTTGCCAGCCATATCTTCTGGGTTCTGAATACTCTTGTCATTGACGAATAAGAAGATCGCACCGATCGGCGCAATACCGATGATCTCATATTCGCCGCTGCGCATAATTTTCGCAGCACCAGGACTGCTTAAAGATTTGATGACGATGGCCAGATGGTCGTAGGTTGGCAATGCGCCAACGGCATTAATACTGCCTGTAAATGAGTTGTACTCGCGTGCCCGTATGCCAGGTAAGTTGAGCATATCGCATACGCCATTTTTAAACTCTTCTGAGGCGACACGATCATCGGTATATACCTTAAAAGACAAATCAACACCCCAACGCACGGCATCGATTTTGTATTCCTTCATTTCTTTGTGGATGGGGCCATCATGGCCAACAAAGTCGAAGACGCACATAGTGAGCGGCTGAAGTGCATTTGCATGTGCTGTTTTGGCTAAAAGTAAGCCTGTTAAAACTACTGAAAGAAGACGTAACATACTGACAAGTCTCAAAGTTTTTCTTATTAAATCGAATGCTAACGTAAAGTATGATTTAGAGAAATGTTCTATTCGGAAAATGAGAGTTCTATCCGGTTAATTGAATAGGTTTTGCGCGAGTTCCCCTAATTAAAGGGTGAGTGATCGTACAAGAGAGGGAACAATATACATGGCGTTATCCCTGAATATTCGTGAAGCACAGCTGGCTGATTGGGATCGTATCTGGCCATTTTTTAGCGACATTGTTCGTGCTGGCGATAGTTATCCTTATTCTCCTGATATGAGCAAAGAAGAGGGGTTTCAGCAGTGGATGGTCATGCCTCAATTTACCTATGTTGCAGAGCAATCTGGCGAAGTGGTCGCTACGTATTACATTAAACCGAATCAAGCGAGCTTGGGCGCGCATGTTAGCAATTGTGGTTATATGGTATCGCCTTCGTATCGGGGCGGAGGGATTGCTAGCCAATTATGTGTACATTCGCAGTCCATCGCTATAAAGCTTGGCTATAAGGCAATGCAATTTAACTTGGTTGTTGCTTCGAATAGTGCAGCGGTCCATCTCTGGAATAAGTTAGGTTTCGAAACGGTGGGCCGTTTACTCAAAGCATTTGATCATCAAAAGCTTGGGTTCGTGGATGCACTAGTTATGTATAAGTGGTTGCAAGATTAAGTGACAAGATAAGGTTTTGAGATCAGACTTGATCTAGTTAAAGTCGAGACACTTTGTATTTCAAAGTTCTCTGCTACACTGACTTTATTTGATTAGAAGTAGTACACATTGTTAGGAGAAGGATATGTTAAAGAAAGTACTAATGGCTGGGATTGTGAGTGTTACTTTAGGTTCTAGTTTTGCGATGGCAGGTGATGCCGCTGCAGGTAAAGCTAAGTCAGCTGTGTGTGCTGCTTGTCATGGTGCAAATGGCATTGCAACGATCAAAACTTACCCTAATTTGGCGGGACAGAATAAAGAGTATTTGGTCTCTTCTTTGAAGGCTTACAAAGCGAAACAGCGCAATGGTGGAATGGCTGCAATCATGCAAGCACAGGCGGCTGCTCTTACTGATGCGGATATGCAGAACCTTGCTG